>NZ_JBFAPH010000067.1:0-21513 GCF_040675635.1 Streptomyces sp. NPDC049577 | reverse complement strand
CTCGGCGCGCAGGAAGCGGGCGAAGTCTCCCTGGGGCAGCAGGACGACCTGGCAGAACTGCTCGCGGCTCATGCCGAGCAGTTGCTCGATCTCCTTGCCGATCTCCTGGTGGGAGCGGCTGAGGGGCTTCCACGTGCCCTCGGCGGTGCGCTCGCGCAGGGTGCTGTACGCCTTCTCGCGGGTGTGGCCGGTGCCGCGCTTCTTGGGGCGGAGCTGTTCGGGGCGCCGGGTGATCTCCAGCCGGCGGCCGCCGACGGTGAGGTCGAGGACGACCTCGGTGGGCGTCCCGGGGTGGGCGTGGTCGCTGCGCAGGGCGAGCCCGCTGCCCTGGCGGGTGCCGGGGACGCCGCCGTAGAGGGCGTAGCACACGGCGTCGAGGACCGAGGTCTTGCCCGCACCGGTGGGGCCGTGCAGCAGGAACAGGCCGGCGGCGGAGAGCTCGTCGAAGTCGACGTGCTGGGTGGCGCCGAACGGCCCGAACGCGGTGACCGTGAGCCGGTGGAGCCTCACCGGGCCTCCTCGCGGGCGGTCTCGGTCAGCCGGACGGCGTCGAGGGCGGCGGTCAGCACGCTCCGCTCGGCGTCGTCCGGTCCGTGTCCACCGCGTACGTGTGCCACGAAGTCCTCGGCGATCTGCTGGTCGGTGCGGCCGCGCAGCCGCTGGGCGTAGGAGGCGAGGGGGTCCTCGGGGGCCCGGTCGGGCTCGAAGAGGAGGCTGACGGTGTGCGGGAAGCGCCGCGCGAGCCGCGCCATGGGCTCGGCGGGGCGGACGGGGTCGGTGAGGGTGGCCTCGACCCACGCCTCCTCGTGCCGGTCGAGCCGGGGGTCGGACAGCAGGTCCTCCAGCCGGCCCCGGAGCCGGGCGAGCGGGCGGGGCACGGGGCAGTCGACCCGCTCGGCGGTGAGCGCGCCGCCGGGGCCGAGGTCGGTCAGCCACACGGTCTTGCGGTGATCGGTCTCGGAGAAGGAGTAGGCGAGCGGGGAGCCGGAGTAGCGGACGCGCTCGGTGATGGTCTGGCAGCCGTGCAGATGACCGAGGGCGACGTAGTCGACACCGTCGAAGGTCTCGGGCGGCACGGCGGCGACCCCGCCGACGGTGATGTCGCGCTCGCTGTCGCTGGGGGCGCCGCCGGCGACGAAGGCGTGGGCGAGCACGACGGAGCGCGTGCCGGCGGGACGGGCGGCGAGGTCGGCCCGCACCCGCCGCATGGCGGCCTCCAGTACGGCCGCGTGCCCCGCGCCGGTGGCGCCCAGGCCGTCCCGGACGAGGGCGGGCTCGAGGTAGGGCAGACCGTAGAAGGCGACGTCGCCGTGCTCGTCGGCGAGGACGACGGGGGTGCCGCACTCGGCGGGGTCGGTGCGCAGATGTATCCCGGCGCGGCCGATGAGGCCGGCGCCCACGCCGAGGCGGCGGGCGGAGTCGTGGTTGCCGGAGATCATCACCGTGGGCACACCGAGGTCCGCGAGCCGGTGCAGCGCCTCGTCGAACAGCTCGACGGCGGCGAGCGGCGGCACGGCGCGGTCGTAGACGTCCCCGGCGACGAGCACGGCGTCGACCTGCCGCTCACGCACGGTCCGCACCAAGTGGTCGATGAACTCCCGCTGGGCGTCCAGCAGGCTCACCCGGTGGAAGGACCGCCCCAGGTGCCAGTCCGAAGTGTGCAGCAGTCGCATGGTCCACGACTGTATCCGGGGGGTCGGACAGCGCGTGCAGCCCCGCCCGGATCATCCGCTTCCGCGCGTTCCGGCAGCCTCACACGTCCCCGTACGCCTCTCCGCCGAGTTCGAGGACGGCCGTGCCGGCCGTGGTGTCGGCCAGCCAGGAGCGGAAGGCCGGCACGTCCGCCTCGGGGAGCGCGACCTCGATCCGTACGCCGGTTCCGTACGACACCTCGCGCACGGTCCGTCCGGTGGCGCGCAGTTCGTTCTCCAGCTTGCCGGCGCGCTGGTGGTCGACGGTGACGGTCGCCAGGCGGAAGCGGCGGCGGGTGACGGTGCCGAGGGTGTCGAGGGCCTCGCCGACGACGCCGCCGTAGGCGCGGATGAGGCCGCCGGCGCCGAGCTTGACGCCGCCGAAGTAGCGGGTGACGACGGCGACGACGTACCGCATCTCGCGGCGCACGAGCATCTGCAGCATCGGCACGCCCGCGGTGCCGCCCGGCTCGCCGTCGTCGCTGGCCTTCTGGACGGAGCCGTCGGCGCCGAGGACGTAGGCCCAGCAGTGGTGCCGGGCGGTGGGGTGCTCCTTGCGGACGCGCGCGAGGAAGGCCTGGGCCTCCTCCTCGGTCGCGGCGGGCGCGAGCGCGCAGATGAAGCGCGACTTGTTGATCTCGATCTCGTGCACGCCCTCGCGCGCGACCGTGCGGTACTCGTCCTGCATCAGGACAGCCTATGCGCTGCCCACGGCGGTCCCGCCCGGCGGGAATGGCGGGCGGGACCCGCTCGTTGAGCGGGCATGTACGCGGAACCGGGGATCATCCGGAAGATCATCGAGGGGACGGGCGACACCTGGGCGGTGGTCGGCCTGTCGAACAACCAGCAGCGCGCGGCGTACGGCGTCGCGGAGGTGCTGCGCCGGCACGGCAAGCGGGTCGTGCCCGTGCACCCCGCGGCCCAGGCCGTGCACGGGGAGCGGGGGTACGCCTCTCTGACCGACATCCCCTTCGACGTGGACGTGGTCGACGTGTTCGTCAGGTCCGAGCTGGCGGGCGCCGTGGCGGACGAGGCGGTGCGGATCGGCGCGAAGGCGGTCTGGTTCCAGCTGGGGGTGATCGACGAGGAGGCGTACGAGCGGACGCGCGCGGCGGGGCTGCTGATGGTGATGGACCGCTGCCCGGCGATCGAGCTGCCCCGGCTGCGCTGACCCGCGCGCCCGGGATCTCCCGGCCGGTGGCCCGTGCGCTAGCGTCACGTCATGATCATGACGCGCATGGGCCGCCCCGGGGACGCGGCCGAGATCGTGCGGCTGCGCCGGCTGATGTTCGCCGCCATGGACGGGCGGGACAGCCCCGGCCCCTGGGAGCGGGACGCCGAGGCGACGGCCCGCCGGCAGCTCGCGGCCGAGGAGCCGGTGCTCGGCGCCTTCGTCGTGGACGGCGATCCGGCCCTCGGCGGGCCGCATCTGGCCGCGTGCGCGGTGGGGCGCATCGAGGAGCGGCTGCCCGCGCCGGGGCATCCGGCGGGGCGCTTCGGGTTCGTCTTCACCGTCTGCACCGATCCCCGCTACCGGGGGCGGGGCTTCGCCCGGGCGACGACCGAGGCGCTGCTGGACTGGTTCGCGGCGCGGGACGTCACCCGGGTCGATCTGCACGCCACGGAGGACGCCGAGCACCTGTACCGCGGCCTGGGGTTCGCGGAGCACTCACTGGCGCTCTCCCTCGACCTCTCGCGGCGGCCGCGCCCGGCCTGACCCCCGCCCCGGCGCGACGGCCGTCAGTGGACGGGCGGGATGGCCACCGCCATCGTCATCTCGACCGCCTTCGTGCCGTCGTTGCGGTACGCGTGGGGCACGTTCGACTCGAAGGCGGCCGAGGTGCCGGCCGGCACGGTGAACTCCTCGCCGGCCACGACGAGCGTGAGCTCCCCGGCCGTCACCCGCAGCAGCTCCACCGTGCCGGGCGGGTGCGGGTCGGAGGAGCTGGCGTCGCCGGGCTCCAGGCGCCAGTCCCACAGCTCCACCGGGCCGCGCGCCTGGGTGCCGACGAGCAGCGTGTGATGGCTGCCGGCCTCGGTCGACCACATGCGCACCGCCTGCTCCGGCGGCACCAGCCGCACCCGCGCGCCCTGTTCGCGGTCCAGGAGGGTGGTGATGCTGACGCCGAGGGCGTCGGCGAGCTTGACCGTGGTGCCGACGCTGGGATTCGTACGGGCCTGCTCGATCTGGATGATCATTCCCCGGCTGACCCCCGAGCGGGCGGCCAGGGCATCGAGGGTGAGGTTCCGCTCGGCGCGCCAGCGCTTGAGGTTGCGGGCGAGGGAGTGGGTGAGCTGGTCGAGGTCCGTCACGGTCCATCCAATATATTGATGTCATAGTCCAGTGCACTGCACTACGGTGTGGTGGACTCCACCGTTCACCACACTGTACTGCGAGGTGCCTTCATGACTGCCGTCTTCGCCCTGGCCACCAGCCTGATGTGGGGGCTGGCCGACTTCGGCGGCGGGCTCCTCACGCGGCGCATCCCGGCCATGACCGTCGTGCTGGTCTCGCAGCTGCTGGCCGTGGTGGCGCTGGGCGCGATCGTCGTCGCGACCGGTGGCTGGTCCGAGGCGGGGCCGCAGCTGTGGTTCGCGGCGGCCGCGGGCGTCGTGGGGCCGGCGGCGATGCTGTGCTTCTACCGGGCGCTGGCCCTCGGGCCGATGGGCGTCGTCTCGCCGCTCGGCGCCCTCGGCGGGGTGGCGGTGCCGGTGGGCGTGGGCGTGGTCCTGGGCGAGCGGCCCGGGCTGCTGCAGTTCGCCGGCATCCTCGTCGCCGTGGCCGGAGTGGTCCTCGCGAGCGGCCCGGGGCTGGGCGGGGCGCCCGTCCAGCGGCAGACGCTCGTCCTCACCCTGGTCGCGGCCTTCGGCTTCGGCTCGGTGATGGCGCTGATCGCGGAGGCCTCGCACACCCTGACCGGGCTCTTCCTGGCCCTGTTCGTCCAGCGCCTGTGCAACGTGGCGGTCGGCGCCGGCAGCCTGTGGGTCTCCGCCCGGCGCGGCAACCCGGTGCTGCCGGCCGAGGGCTGGTCCGCGGTCCGCTCGGCGCTGCCCGCGCTCGCCTTCGTCGGTCTGGCGGACGTCGCCGCCAACGGCACCTATAACCTCGCGGCCCACAGCGGTCCGGTGACGGTGGCCGCCGTGCTCGCCTCGCTCTACCCGGTCGTGACCGCCCTCGCCGCGCGCGGCGTCCTGCGCGAACGGCTGCGCACGATCCAGGCCGCGGGCGCGGGCCTGGCCCTCGTCGGCACGGTCCTGCTGGCCACGGGCTGACGCCCGGCCGACGCCCAGGTGGCGCCGGCGGACTCCTGACGGGACGTCACCTCACCGGCGCCCGTCCCACCGGCAGCCGTCTCACCGGCAGTCATCCCGTCCACGGGCATCCCGTCAACGGCCGCCTCACCCCCGGCCATCTCACCGGCGGCCGCGAGCTGCTCGGCCGTGACCCCGTCGGGGACCGGCACCGGCGGCGGGGTCCGCAGCGGCGGCACCCAGCCGTCGGCCTCGTCCCAGCGCCGCACCACCCTGGCGGGCACCCCGGCGACCACGGCGTGATCGGGCACCTCGCCCCGTACGACCGCGCCGGCCGCGACCACGACGTTCCGGCCCAGCCGGGCGCCCGGGAGGATCACGGCGCCCGTGCCCAGCCAGCTGCCGGAGCCTATGGTGACGGGCTCGCTGCGCGGCCACTGCTTGCCGATGGGCAGCCGGGGGTCGTCGTAGGAGTGATTGTCGCTGGTGACATAGACGTACGGGCCGCAGTAGACGTCGTCGCCGAAGGTCACCGGCAGCGAGGCGATCACATGACTGCCCCGGCCGAGCACCACGCCGTTGCCCAGCCTCAGCACCGGGTCCGGGCCGAGGTCGAGGTCCGGCATCATGCCGGCCGTGAGGCTGACCTGCTCGCCGACGATGCAGTAGTCGCCCAGCTCGATCCAGCGCTCGCCGAACACCGTGCCCAGCGGGAACGCCAGCCGGGTGCCGGCGCCGACGGCCGCCTCGCCGTCGGGGTCCGTGCGGTAGACGATCGTGCGGGCGTCCACCAGATAGCTGACCGGGAGCAGTACGGGCTCGTCCCCGGCCGACAGCGCCAGCCGGCCGATGCCGTGCGTGCGGAGCCGCTCCCAGCACTCCCGCACGGCCAGCCGCATGAGCACGGGCCGTCGCCCCGGGGGCCCCTGCCCGGGCGGCGCGTCCGCACGGCCCTCGACGAGCTCCTCGTACGTCATGTCCAGCACAGCCGCCAGCCGCATCAGCCCGGCCGGGTCGAAGTCCCGCCCCAGCTCCTCCAGCCGGCGCAGATAGGGCAGGGACATCCCGGCCCGCATCGCCAGCTCCTCCTGGGTCAGCCCCATCTGGCGGCGCCGCAGCGAGGCGCGCTGCCCGATGCCGTCGGCGGGCGGGGAGTCACCGGCGGGACCGCCGGGGGACGGCGCGTCGCCCTGCATGGCCATCTGTGTCTCGCTCCTCGGGCGTTCGGATCCCCCTCCGTACGGTCCTCTCCAGGGGATCAGACGCGGCCGCATCCTGCCAGCGCACCGCACCGCACCGCACCGGACGGGCCGCGGCAAGGGCGCGGCGCGCCGGATCCGGCACGTCCGCCTGACGGCCCGTCATCACCGCTTACGCTCGCGCTGTGATCCATCTGACCGGGCTTCTCAAGCGCCTGGCGATCGGCCGGGCCATGCGCAGCGAGGAGCTGCACGAGACGCTGCTGC
This sequence comes from Streptomyces sp. NPDC049577, assembly GCF_040675635.1. Taxonomy (NCBI): domain Bacteria; kingdom Bacillati; phylum Actinomycetota; class Actinomycetes; order Kitasatosporales; family Streptomycetaceae; genus Streptomyces; species Streptomyces sp. NPDC049577. The sequence goes on along the minus strand of NZ_JBFAPH010000067.1, from coordinate 15,104 downwards.
CCAAGCGGCTGGCCCTGCCGATCTTCGCGTCGGACCCCTTGTCGTCCGTGGCGTACGCCACCCAGGAGATCCTCCTGGTGCTCACCCTGGGCGGGCTGGCCTACCTGCACTTCACGCCCTGGATCGCGGCGGCGGTGGTGGCACTGATGACGGTGGTCGTGCTCTCGTACCGCCAAGTGGTGCACGCCTATCCGAGTGGCGGCGGCTCCTACGAGGTCGTCTCCGTCAATCTCGGCGCCTCGGCCGGGCTGGTGGTCGCCGCCTCGCTGCTGGTCGACTACGTGATGACGGTGGCGGTGTCGGTCGCCTCCGGGGTGGACAACACCATCTCGGCGGTGCCGGCGCTCGCCGGGTACCGGGTGCTGCTCGCGGTCGGCTTCGTCGCCCTGCTGACCGGCGCGAACCTGCGCGGGGTGCGCGAGTCCGGCCAGGCCTTCGCGGCGCCGACCTACCTGTTCATCGCCGGCGTGCTGATCATGGTCGTCACCGGGCTGCTGCGCTACTTCCTCGGTCACGCGCCGGTCTCCGAGAGCGCCGGCTTCGGCATCACCTCCGACCCGAGGGACGCCGGCCTGGCGGGCTTCGCCCTGATCATGCTGTGCCTGCGCGCGTTCTCCAGCGGCTGCACCGCTCTGACCGGCGTGGAGGCGATCTCCAACGGCGTACCGGCGTTCCGCAAGCCCAAGTCGCGCAACGCCGCGGCCACCATGGCCGTCATGGGCGCCATCGCGGTGGCGATGTTCGTCGGCGTGACCGCGCTCGCGCTGATCGCCAAGGTGCACATCACCGACGACTCCTGCCGGCTCACCGGGCTGCCCGGCGACTGCGGCGGGTACACCCAGCGCACGGTCATCGCCCAGCTGGCCGCCGCCGTCTTCGGCGGCGAGAGCAGCCCGGGCTTCTACTACGTCCAGGCGGCCACCGCCCTGGTGCTGATCCTGGCCGCGAACACCGCCTTCAACGGCTTCCCGCTGCTCGCCTCGATCCTGGCCCAGCACCGCTACCTGCCGCGCCAGCTGCACAACCGGGGCGACCGGCTCGCGTTCTCCAACGGCATCCTCGCCCTGGCCCTCGCCGCCGTCCTGCTGCTGTGGGCGTACCGGGCGGACGTCACCAGCCTCATCCACCTCTACATCCTGGGCGTGTTCACGTCCTTCACGCTCTCGCAGTCCGGCATGGTCCGGCACTGGAACCGCGTCCTGCGCGCCGAGCCCGATCCGGTGGTGCGCCGGAAGGGGCAGGCGGCCCGGGTCATCAACGCGGTCGGCGCCGTCGTCACCGGGCTGGTGCTGGTGATCGTGCTGGCCACGAAGTTCGTCCAGGGCGCCTGGCTGGCCGTGCTGGCCGCGGTCGTGCTGTGGACGGTGATGCGCGCCATCCACCGGCACTACGGGCGGGTCGCCGCCGAGCTGGCCGTGGCCGACCCCAACGCCGAACTCGTCAGCCCCTCCCGCGTGATCGCGATCGTGCTGGTCTCCACCATTCACAAACCGACGATCCGGGCCCTGGCCTACGCCCGCGCCTTCCGGCCGGACCACCTGGAGGCCCTCACCGTCTCCGTCGACCGGCAGGAGACCGCCGCCCTGCAACGGCAGTGGGGCGAGCTGGACACCGACATCCCGCTGAAGGTCCTCGACTCCCCGTACCGCGAGATCACCCGCCCCGTCGTCGAGTACGTGCGCTCCATCCACCGCGCCGGCCCCCGCGACGTCGTCGGGGTCTTCATCCCCGAGTACATCGTCGGCCGCTGGTGGGAGCATCTGCTGCACAACCAGTCGGCCCTCTGGCTCAAGAGCCGGCTGCTCTTCACGCCGGGCGTCATGGTCACCAGCGTCCCCTGGCAGCTGACGTCCTCCGCCCGCGCCGACCACCCGGCCCGGCGCGCCCCCGGCGCCACCCGCCGCGGCGAACCCGTGCGGTGACAAGGGGGGCGCGGTCCCGGCGTCCCGCCGGCTGGGCCGTCCGGGGGATTCCGCCGTGTCCGCGCGCCGGCGGGCGACCGCCCGGGCCGGCTGCCGCTACGTTGGGTCCCGCGGAGCGAGGTCATCGCCGCGGCACCAGGGTCCTCTGGTCGCCGCCGGTGGCCTCGCTCCTTCTCGTGCGGGCGCGCCCTACTTGAGGATCTTGGTGACCGTGCCGGCGCCGACGGTGCGGCCGCCCTCACGGATCGCGAACTTCAGGCCCTCCTCCATGGCGATCGGCTGGATCAGGGTGACCTTCATGCGGGTGTTGTCACCCGGCATCACCATCTCGGTGCCCTCGGGAAGTTCGACGACGCCCGTCACGTCCGTGGTCCGGAAGTAGAACTGAGGACGGTAGTTCTTGAAGAACGGCGTGTGCCGGCCGCCCTCCTCCTTGGAGAGGATGTACGCCTGCCCCTCGAACTCGGTGTGCGGGGTGACGGTGCCCGGCTTGATGATGCACTGGCCGCGCTCGACGTCCTCGCGCTTGATGCCGCGCAGCAGCAGGCCGACGTTCTCACCGGCCCGGCCCTCGTCCAGCAGCTTGCGGAACATCTCGATACCGGTGACCGTCGTCTTCACCTTCTCCGGGTGAATGCCGATGATCTCCACTTCCTGGTTGACGTTCAGCACGCCGCGCTCGATGCGGCCGGTCACGACGGTGCCGCGGCCGGTGATGGTGAAGACGTCCTCGATCGGCATGAGGAACGGCTTGTCGACGTCGCGCTTGGGCTCGGGGATGTATTCGTCGACGGCCTGCATCAGGTCGCGGACCGACTGGCCCCACTCCGCGTCGCCCTCCAGCGCCTTCAGCGCCGAGACCTTCACGACGGGGAGGTCGTCGCCGGGGAACTCGTACTCGCTCAGCAGCTCGCGGACCTCCATCTCGACGAGCTCCAGGATCTCCTCGTCGTCCACCATGTCGGTCTTGTTCAGGGCGACGACGATGTACGGGACGCCGACCTGACGGGCCAGCAGCACGTGCTCCTTGGTCTGCGGCATCGGGCCGTCGGTCGCGGCGACCACGAGGATCGCGCCGTCCATCTGGGCGGCACCGGTGATCATGTTCTTGACGTAGTCCGCGTGACCCGGGCAGTCGACGTGCGCGTAGTGCCGGGACTCGGTCTGGTACTCGACGTGCGCGATGGAGATGGTGATGCCGCGTTGTCTCTCCTCCGGCGCTTTGTCGATGTCCTCGAACGGCGTGAACGGGTTGAGGTCCGGGTGCGCGTCGTGCAGCACCTTCGTGATGGCCGCCGTCAGCGTGGTCTTGCCGTGGTCGATGTGACCGATGGTGCCGATGTTGACATGCGGCTTGGTCCGCTCGAACTTCGCCTTCGCCACTGTTGGTCCTCCTGTAGACCGGGCGGTACATCGGCAGCACCGATGCTCTTCCTGCCCAGAACTGTTCGATGGGGCGTGCACGGGGCGACCCTCGGGTGATTACGTTCCGTATCCACACCCATGCTCTGGGTCACCGTATCGCGAAAGAGGGGGCGGGAACGTTCTGGCGACCCCGTGCGGAGGCAGTGGAGATGTCCGTCCGGACCACGCCGCCGTACGCGCCGTGGTGCTCACGACCGTGCCTCCTCGCCGGTGCCGGGGAAGAGGCGCCCGTGGACGAGGTGCGCGATCCGGCCGAGCGTCAGACCCTCGCCGAGCAGCTCGGTGGGGGAGAGGCGCAGATCGAACTGCTCGCGGATGCGCACCAGCAGCTCCGCCCCCATCAGGGAGTCCAGACCGTGGTCCTCCAGCCGGCGGGCGGGATCCAGTTGCCCGGCGTCCATGTGCAGCACCCCCGCCAGCAGGCCGGCCAGCATCCCGGTCAGGGCCCGCTCGGCCTCCGCGGGCGGCAGGGCGGCGAGTTCCTCCAGCATGTCCGCCCGGCCGCGGCCCGTGCCGCCGGTGTCGTCGGGCAGCAGCGGACGGTACCGGGGCGTCTCCAGCACCGGCAGCAGCGCCCGGCCGCGCGCCCACCGGTAGCGGCCGATCCCGGCGACGGCCGTGCCCTTGGCCAGGACGGGCCCGGCGGCGGCGAACGCCTGACGCGGCGGCACCGGGCCGACCCCCAGCCGTTCGAGGGCCTCCTCCATGCCGTGCCGCGCCACATGGCCGGTCTCGGCGACCGCGCCCCAGGCGATGGCCGTCCCGGGGAGCCCCGCCGCCCGCCGGCCGCGCACCAGCGCCTCCAGATACGCGTTGCCGGCCGCGTACGGGGCCTGGTGGATGTTGCCGATGGACGCGCTGACCGAGGAATACATCAGGAACAGATCCAGCGGCCGGTCGCGGGTGAGCACGTCGAGCACGGCGCCGCCGGCCGTCTTGGGCGCCAGCACCGCGGCGCACCGCTCGTCGTCCAGCTCGGTCAGCGGGGCGTCGTCGATGTGCGCGGCGCAGTGCACGACCCCGCGCAGCGGGTGCCCCGTGGCGTCGATCTCCCCGACCACCCGGCGCACGGCCGCGGCGTCCGTGACGTCGGCGGCGTACGCGGTGGCGCGCACGCCCTGGGCCGCCAGCCGCGCCAGCAGGCCGGCCGCCTCGGGAGCCCGCTCGCCGCGCCGGCTCACCAGGGCCAGTTGCCGGGCGCCCAGTCCGGCGAGCCAGCCCGCCGTCGCGGCGCCGAAACCGCCGAGCCCGCCGGTGACGAGGTACGTGCCGGAGGAGTCCAGCCGGGGAGCCCCCGCCACGGACGTCACCGGCACGGCCTCGTCCAGCGGGTCGAAGGAGACGACGACCTTGCCGATGTGCCGCGAGTGCTGGAGCAGCCGGAACGCCTCCTCGACCCGTGCGGCCGGGTGGACGCTGTGCGGCAGCGGCCAGTACGTGCCCGCCCGCACCCGCTTGGCCACGTCGGCGAACAGGGCGTAGCCGAGGCGCGGGTCGGCCAGCAGGACGTTCAGGTCGACGCCGAAGAAGGCGAGATTGCGGTCGAACGGGCGCAGCGGCAGCGGCTTGTTCTCGTAGATGTCGCGCTTGCCCAGTTCGAGGAAGCGGCCGCCCGGCCGCAGCAGGTCGAGCCCGCGCGCCATGGCCTCGCCGGCCAGCGAGTTCACCACGATGTCGACACCCCGGCCGTCGGTCAGCTCCCGCACCCGGGGCGCGAACTCGAGGCTGCGCGAGTCCAGGACATGTTCGACGCCCAGGGCGCGCAGCCAGTCGCGCTTGGCGCCGGTGCCGGCCGTGGCGATGACGTGGGCGCCCCGGGCGCGGGCGTACTGCACCACCGCGAGTCCGACACCGTCGGCCCCGCCGTGCACCAGCACCGTCTCGTCCGGGGCCAGCCGGGCGAGGTGGTCCAGGCCGTAGTGCACGGTGGCGAAGACCACCGGGAGGGTGGCCGCCTCGGCGAAGCCCATCCCGGCCGGAACGCGGGCCAGCGCCCCGGCGGGGGTGACGGTGTGCGAGGCGAGCGCGGCGGGCGCCAGGCCGAACACCCGGTCGCCGGCCGCCCAGCGGGTCACGCCGGGCCCCACCTCGGTCACGACCCCCGCGCACTCCATGCCCAGGCCCCGCGCCCAGGGCGTGCCCTCGACGGCCTCCAGGGGCAGCAGCCCGTTGGCCCGCAGGGTGTCCCGGTAGTTGAGGCCCGCCGCCCGTACCGCGACGGCCACCTCCCCGGCCCCGGGCCGGGGCGGCGCGCACTCCTGCCAGCACAGCCGGTAGGACCGGCCGGGATCCCGCACGCGCAGCGCGAAGGAACGGGCCGCACCGCCGAGGGGCGCCCGGTCCGGCTCGGCCTCCGTCTCGCGCGGCACGAAGCGGCCCCCGCTGGTCAGCACGATCTCGTCCTCGTCGCAGGGCGCCAGCAGTTCGCAGGCCAGCCGGCGCGCGTCGGCCTCCGGCGCGACGGCGCGGTCCAGGCTGACGCGGCGGACGTCCATGCGCGGCTGCTCGTTGGCCAGCGAACGGCCCATGCCCCAGACGGCCGCGTCCCCGGCGAAGGCCGACCGCTCCGGGCCCGGCAGCAGCCCGCTCGGCCGGGTGACCAGCCACACCCGTGGCCGCACGCCCTCCGGCAACCGCAGACAGGCGGCCGTCACGGCGCGCAGCAGGGCCGCCCGGCGGGTGGTCTGTTCCGTGAGGGCGCCGGGCTCGTCGTGCGGTTCGCCGAACAGCACGGCGATCGTCGGGGGCGGGGCCGTGCCCGGGTCCGCCGCCGCGGTTTCGAGCAGCCGCGACCACGCGTCGGGTGCCGTTCCCGCGACGGTCGTCGTGACCGTGGCCGTACCACCCGCCGCTCCGGCGAGGCGGGCGTTCAGCGCCTGCGCCAGCGGGGTCTCGGCCCCGGTCTCGGCGGCGACGATCCAGGTGCCGCCGGGCCCGGCCGGCGGCAGCGGCGGCGCCTGCGCCGGCCGGCCGTCGGGGACGGCGGCGAACAGCACCGAATGGTCGTCCCGGGCGGGCGCCCGGTCGTCACCGGTCTGCACGACATCGGTGAAACCGCACTCCTCCAGCAGGCCCGGCCAGCGGTCGCGGGGCAGCAGCACCGAGTGCGGGCGCACGTCCCGGTCGGCGCGGCGCCAGAAGCTCTCCAGGGCGCCGAAGAGGGCGGCGAGCCGCTCGGGGTCGTGGGCCTCCACCGCCAGCAGCCGTCCACCGGGCGCCAGAAGGGAGCCGACGCGGCGCAGGGCGGCGCCGACGTCGTTCGCGGCGTGCAGGGCGTGACCGGCCACGACGAGGTCGAACCCGCCCTCGGGGAAGCCCTGCGGCCCCGGGTCGGCGTCCAGGTCGAGGGTGCGGAACTCGACGAAGTCGTACCCGGCGAACCGGTGCCGGGCCGGGGCGAAGGAGGCCGGGGAGACGTCGGTCCAGATGTAGCGGGCCCGTTCGGGCGGCAGGAGGGGCAGCAGCGCGGCCGTCGTGCCGCCCGTCCCGGCGCCGGCCTCCAGGACACGCAGCGGCCGGTCCCCGGGCCACCGCGCGACCAGCTCGCGCACCAGCGCCTGGAGGATCCGGTGGTGGAAACGGCTCACCGGCGCGATGTCGAAGAACTGCTGGTACGTCGGACCGTCGGTACCCAGCAGCTCCAGCGGGTCCCGGGCGCCTCGCAGGACGTCGCCCAGGTGCCGCGCCTGGCGGGCGAAGAGGGCCGACTCCGCGGCGAAGACCGGCAGTCCGGCCAGCAGTTTCCGCAGCCGGTCCGCCGGAGCGACCCCCTCGGCCGCCAGGTGCCACCGCTCCTCCGGCGCGGCGGACAGCAGCCCGTGCCGCTCCAGCAGAGGCAGCATCAGCTTGACCAGCCGCCGGTGCCGCGCCTGCAGACCGCCGGCGGTCAGGGCGGCCATGTCGAACGGCGCGCGCGGATCCGGCAGGAAGCCGGCCAGCGTCTCGGCCCACACGTGCGCCAGGCACTCCTTCGAGGCGCTCGCGAACCGCTCGTACGGCGTCTCGCGCCAGGCGGCCCGCAGGGCGTCGATCCGGCCGGCGGCGGCCGCCGCCACCTCGGACGGCGTGGGCAGCGGACAGGGCGGAGGAGGGCTGCCCGGGCGGGGCGCGGCCCGCAGGACCGTCTGCCGGCGCACGACCCGCGCGGATTCGTCCCCGCCCAGCCGGCGCAGCCGGCAGCCGTCGATCTCGACGGTCACGGAACCGTCGTCGTCGGCCATGGTGATGTCCAGGCAGACCTCCGCGTCCGTGCGGGAGCGCTCGCGCACGTGCACCAGGCCCGCCGGCGAGGGCGCGCGCCAGACGCGCACGGCGCCGAAGGAGGACGGCAGGAAGAGCGACCGGGGGCCGGACGCGTCGTCGCCCAGCAGCAGCGGCGCACCCGCCTGGAGCGCGCCGTCCAGCAGGGCCGGATGCACCTCGTACGAGGAGCCGCCGGCAGCCTCGTCGGCGTCGTGCCGGTAGGAGGCGAGCACCTCACCGTCCCCGACCCGCAGTCCGCGCAGCACCCGGAAGGCGGGCCCGCACCGCAGTCCGGCGTCCTCACACGCCCGGTAAAGCTCGGGCCCCTCTACGTCCAGGCCGCACCGGGCCCGTACCGCGCGGGCGTCCAGCGGCGCGGACGGCCGGCCGAGCAGGGTGCGGACGCGGGCGCGCAGATGCTCGCGGGGCTCGCCGGCGGCGCCGTCGGTGCTGGTGACGGTGACCACGCCGTCGTCCGGCGTCACTGCCACCTGGGTGCGCAGGGCGCCCGGATCCGGCCAGGGAACGGCCAGCGGCCGGTGGATGCGCGCGTGCTCCAGCTCGACGGGGCCGCCCAGCGCCCGCCGGCCGGCCGCCAGGGCCATCTCGACGTAGCCCGTGGCCGGCATGACGACGCTGCCGGCCACCTGATGGTCGCCCAGCCAGCGCACCAGCACCGGCTCGACGGGCCCCGACCACAACGGGTGCGGGGCCGGCAGGCGCTCACCCAGCAGGGGATGGTCCACGACCCCGTCGCCCCCGGTGCGCATCACCCAGCTCTGCGGCGCGCCCGACCAGTGGCGTTCCCGCTGCCACGGATACGCCGGCAGGTCCACCACCCGGCCCGGCCGGGGGAAGTGGCGGGACGTCTCCACCTGACCGCCCGCCGCCAGGACGCCCGCGACCGCGCCCGCCACGGCCGTGACGCCGTCGGCCTCCCGGCGCAGCGTCGACAGGCAGACGCCCGCCGCGGCGGGCGCGCGGGAGGCGAGGGCGCGCCGCAGGTACGGGCGCAGCACCGGATGCGGGCCGATCTCCAGGAGGATCCCGGCACCCGCCTCCAGCACCTGCGCGGCCGCCTCCGCGAACCGCACGGGTTCGCGCACATTGCGCCACCAGTAGCCGGCGGTCAGCTCCTCGCCGCCGACGGGCGCCCCGGTGACGGTGGAGACCATCGGCAGCCGGGACGGTGCCGGGACGAGCCCGGACAGCGCCTTGGCCAGCGGCTCGCGCAGGACGTCCATGGCACGGCTGTGGAAGGCATGGTCGAGGCCGAGATCGCGGAAGAAGACCTGGCGGGCCGTCAGCTCCGCGCCGAGCGCCGCGAGGGCGGCCGGGTCGCCGGCCACGGTCACGTCCCGGTCGCTGTTGATCCCGGCGATCTCCAGCAGGCCCGGGTACCGGGCGAGTTCCCGCCGCGCCTCGTCCTCCGGCAGACCGGCGGCGGCCATCCGCCCGCCGCCGGCGGTGACCGCCTGCGCGCGGCTGCGCTCGGTGACGACCCGGGCGGCGGCGTCGAGGCCCAGGGCCCCGGCGGTGTGGGCCGCGGCGATCTCGCCGACGCCGTGTCCGAACACCGTCGCGGGCCGTACGCCGCGATCGGCCAGCAGGGCGACCAGCCCGAGCTGCACGGCGAACAGCAGGGGCTGGGCGATCTCGGTGCGGTCGGCGTGGGCCCGTTCGCCCGTGTCCAGCCGCTTGGCCACCGACCAGCCGAGGTAGGGGGCCAGGGCCGCGTCCGCCTCGTCGACGGCCGCCCGGAACACCGGCTCACGGACCATCAGGTCGGCGGCCATGCCGGGCCACTGGGAGCCGTTGCCGGAGAACACGAACGCCACCGTGCCCCCGTCGCGCGCCCGGCCGACGGCCCCGGCGCGCGGCGCGGAGCCCGCCGCGGGAGCGGCCACCGTGCTCTCGGGGAACAGCCGCCGGAGCTCGGAGGCCGCCTCCGGCGGACCGCCGGCGATCACGACGGCGCGGTGCGGGTGTGTACTGCGCCGCAGCGTGGCGGTGTGCGCCAGGTCGTAGAACTCCTCGGGCCCGGCCTCCGCCAGCCGGTCCGCGACCCGCAGCGCCAGCTCGCGCAGTGCCCCGGCCGACCGGGCGGACACCACGACCGGCAGCGGCCGGCCGCGCTCCGGGCGGTCCCCGGCGGGCGGGGGCGCGGGAGCGGGTGGGCCGGTGAGGACGACATGGGCGTTGGCACCGCCGAAGCCGAAGGAGTTCACGCCCACCGCGGAGCGCTCGGTGAGGGCGAGCGGGCGGGGCTCGACGGTGGGCGCCAGGTTCAGCCCCGCGAAGTCGATGTCCGGGTGGAGCGGTGCGGCGTGCAGGGTCGCCGGGGCCCGGCCGTGCCGCAGGACGAGCAGGGCCTTGAACAGCCCGGCCATGCCGGACGCCGGCTCCAGATGACCGAGGTTGGACTTCACCGAACCGATCGGCAGGGCCCCGCCCGTCCGGCGCCGCCCGAGGGCCTCGCCGACGGCACGGGCCTCGACCGGATCACCCGCGGGGGTGCCGGTGCCGTGGGCCTCGAAGTACACCAGGTCGTCCGGCAGCACGCCCGCCCGCTCGTAGACCGCGCGCAGCAGATCCTCCTGCGCCTGTGCGCTGGGCAGCGCCAGGCCCTGCGTGCGGCCGTCGCAGTTGGTGCCCGTGCCGGCGATGACCGCGTGGATCCGGTCGCCGTCGGCCAGTGCGTCGGCCAGGCGCTTGAGCACGACGACGCCCCCGCCCTCGGCCCGTACGAAACCGTCGGCCCCGGCGGAGAACGCCGCGCAGCGCCCGCGCCGCGACAGCATGCCCGCCTGCGAGAACCCCACGTAGTTCTGCGGGCTGATCAGCAGATTGACGCCGCCGGCCAGCGCGGTCCGGCCGCCGCCCTCCCACAGATGACGGCAGGCCCGGTCCACCGCCACCAGCGAGGAGGAACAGGCGGTGTCGATCGTCATGCTCGGCCCGCGCAGATCGAAGAAGTGCGACAACCGGTTCGCCCCGATGGACGGCACCCCGCCGGACACGGTGTACGGATTCACGGTCCGCGACAGCGAGAGCTGCAGGGTGATGTACGAATGGTCGGACACGCCGACGAAGACACCGGTGTCCGAACCGGCCAGCCCGGCGGCGGGAATCCCGGCGTCGTCCAGCGCCTCCACCGCCATTTCCAGCAACAGCCGCTGCTGCGGGTCCATGTGCTCCGCCTCGCGCGGGGAGATGCCGAAGTACGCCGCGTCGAACCCGGCGATGTCGGAGAGGAAGCCGCCGGCCGCCGTATGGCTCTTGCCGCGCCGGGGCGCCTCGGAATCGACGAACATCCGCGCGTCGAAGCGGTCCGCGGGTACCGGGCCGATCAGATCGCGGCGCTCCTCCAGCACCGCCCAGAGCGCCGGCAGGTCTGTGATGCCACCGGGGAGCCGGCAGCCCGCTCCCACCACGGCGATGGCGCGATCGTTGTCCGAAGTGCTGAGCCGGCCCACGGGCATGGCCTTCCGTCGAGAGGGAGTCGGGGTGGGTAACCTACGGCGACCGCATGGGCCACCAATGCGTACACACCGTGATATTCCGGAATTCACGGTCATACGCCGCCATCCGGATACGGTGGGGTCATGCAGCCCCCGTTCCGCGCCCGCCTCGCGGGCATCGCCGTCACGCTTCCCGCGCGGTACCGGACCGTGGAGCAGACCCGCGAGGGCATCGCGGCGGCCGGCAGCCGCTTCGTGCCGCCGCCCGGCATGCTGGAGGACCTCCTCGGCGTCCGCGGCGTGCACGTGCGGGACGAGGGCGAACAGGCCTCGGACCTCGCCGCCGCCGCGGCCGTCAAGGCGCTCGCCGGGGCCGGCACCACCGCCGGGGACGTCGACCTGCTGCTGTTCGCCTCCGGCTCCCAGGACATGATCGAGCCCGCCACCGCGCACATCGTGGCCGCGAAACTCGGCGCCCGCTGCCCGGTGTTCGACGTCCGGAACGCCTGCAACAGCCTGCTCGACGCCCTTGACGTGGCCGCCCTCTTCATCGAGACCGGCCGGCACCGCAGCGTCCTCGTCACCTGTGGCGAGACCCTCACCATGACCACCCGCTGGCACGTGCCCGACCAGCAGGCGTTCCTGCGGGCCCTGCCCGGCTACGCCCTCTCCGACGCCGGCGCCGCGCTCCTGCTCACCGCCGGCCCGGCGGGCGAGCACGACCCGGGCCTGCTCACCGTGGTCACCGGCGCCGACTCCACCGCCTGGGAGGCGTGCACCGTCGCCGCCGGGGGCTCCCGGCACTTCCGCCCGGCCGACGACGAGCCCACCTATATGCGGCTGGGCGACGACGCCATGCGCGACGCCGTCCTGCAACTGGCCCCCCGGGCGCTCGCCGGCGCCCACCGTGAGCTCGGCCAGGCCCGCACCAGCGCCTTCATGGCCCTGCAACAGGCGACGCTCCGCCAGTTCGAGGAAGTGCGCGACGCACTCGGCCTGCCCGCCGACCGCACCCTGCCGGTCGTCGCCGAACACGGCAACACCGCCTCGGCCTCACTGCCCCTGCAACTCGTCCGTGCGATCGAGAGCGATCGTGTCGAGCCGGGCGACCTCGTGGCCCTGTTCGGCATGGGCAGCGGACTCAGCGCCGGACTGGCCCTGCTCCGGCTCTGACGCGGCTTCGCGCGAGTGGGGACGGGGTAGCCATCACCAGCATTCACCGCATGTCCGGAGGGCACCGCGCCATGACCACCACCGCACCCGCCGCCACCCCCGCCCCGCCGCTCGTTCCCGTGCCCGGGCCGCGCAGCCTGCCCCTGCTCGGCAACCTGCCGGCCTTCGGCAGGGACCCCCTCGCCTTCCTGGTCCGCCTCCGCGACGACCACGGCGACGCCGTGACCTGGTCCCTGGGCCCCCGCCGCAGCCTGTTCCTCTTCCACCCCCGGCACATCGCCGAGCTCCTCGGCGCCGTCGAGTCCGACTACGACATCCTCGACATCGGCTGGGCCTTCCGGCAGGTCGTCGGCCACAGCCTCATCCTCAGCAAGGGTGCCGAGTGGCGCCGCAAGCGGTCCCTGGTCCAGCCCACCGTCCGGCCCCGCCAGGTGCGCGTGTACGCCGAGACCATGGTCGACTGCGCACGGACGGCCGCGGACGACTGGCAGGACGGCGAACGGATCGACGTACAGCGGGAGATGCAGCTCATCACCCAGCGGATCGTGCTGCGCACCCTGTTCGGCAACGACCTCGGCGAGCAGGCCCGCGCCCTCGGCGACGCGATGGGCGTGGCCCAGCAGGAGATCGGCGAGGAGGTGCGCGGCCTCGGCATCCTCCTGCCCTCCTGGGTGCGCACCCCCGCCCGGCGACGGATGCTCGAAGCCGTCGCCACCCTCGACGCCGAGGTCCACCGGCTGATCCGGGCCCGGCAGGCCGCCGGCGCCGCCGCGGACCGCGACGACCTGCTCAGCCGTCTGCTGGCCGCCCGCGACGAGCAGGGCCGGCCCCTGACGGCCAAGGAGGTCCGGGACGAGGCCGTGACGCTCTGGGCCGCCGGCCACGAGACCACCTCCACGGCCCTGACCTGGATCTTTCATCTGCTGTCCGGCTCCCCGGCCGCCCGGGCCCGGCTCGACGCGGAACTCGACCGGGTGCTCGGCGGCCGGCCGCCCGCCTTCGAGGACTACGAACACCTCACCTGGACCCAGCAGATCGTCAAGGAGGCCCTGCGGCTGTATCCGCCCGCCTGGCTGATCGCCGGCGTGGCCCGTGAGGGCGCCACCCTGGGCGGCACGCCCGTCCGCGCCGGCACGATCGTCTGGTGCAGCCAGTGGACCACCCACCGCGACCCCCGCTGGTTCCGTGACCCCGCCTCCTTCCGCCCCGAACGCTGGGACCCCGACGCCCCCGACCCCATTCCCGACCACGCCTGGTTCCCCTTCGGCGGCGGCCAGCGCACCTGCCTGGGCGCCAGGTTCGCCCTCGTCGAGGCCGCCCTGGTGCTCGCCACCCTGGCCCAGCGCCACCACCTGGACATCACCCCGGCCGACGTCGTCCCCCGCCCCGGCCTCCTGATCCAGCCCGCCGGCCCGCTCACCGCCACCCTCCGCCGCCGCACCCCGGGAGGCACGGCATGAGCAGCGACGCGATCCCGGCGCCGGGCAGACCGCCGGCCGCCCCGCCGATCCGCAAGATCGCCGTCGAGGAGCACTTCGGGCACCCGGCGGGCATGCAGAGCACCCACGGCGAACTGGACCTGGAGAAACAGGCCCACACCGAGGGCCTGGTCGCGGACACCCTGAGCTTCCTGTGGAGCCGTCTCACCGACTTCGAGGTACGGCTGCGGCGCATGGACGACGCCGGGATCGACATGGCGCTCCTGTCGCTCACCACCCCGGGCGTCCAGGCCATCCCCGACCGCGCCCAGGCGGTCGCCGTCGCCCGGGACATCAACGACTACCTCGCCGAACAGGTCGTCGCCCGGTGGCCGGACCGCTTCGCGGGCTTCGCCACCGTCCCGCTCCAGGACCCGGAAGCGGCGGTGGCGGAGACCGAACGGGCGGTACGCGACCTCGGTTTCAAGGGCGTCCTCGTCAACGGCTACAGCGACACCGGCGACCCCGAGACCGCCGAGTACCTCGACCTGCCGAAGTTCCGGCCCTTCTGGGAGGCCACCGCCGCGCTCGGCGTCCCCGTCTACCTCCACCCGAGGGCCGCCCTGCGCCGGGACCCCTACCAGGGCCACCCGGAACTCGTCGGCGCCACCTGGGGCTACGGCCCCGAGACGGCCACCCACGCGCTGCGCCTGGTCTACAGCGGGCTCTTCGACCGCGTCCCGAAGGCCACCGTCATCCTCGGGCGCCTGGGGGAGACCCTGCCGTCCCACGCCTGGCGCGTCCAGCACTGCTTCGAGTTCAACCCCTTCGACAAGCGCCCGGAACGCCGGCTCCAGGACTACCTGGCCGACAACTTCTACGTCACCACCAGCGGCAACCACAGCGACGTCGCGCTGCTGTCCGCCCTGCTCGCGCTCGGCTCGGACCGCATCCTGTTCTCCGCCGACTACCCCTACGAGCAGATGGACCACGGGGCACGCTGGATCGAGCACACCCAGATCAGTGAGTCCGACCGCCGCAAGATCTGCCACGGCAACGCCGAGCGGCTCTTCGGCCTGACGGCCGGCGCCCGTGCGGGCGGATGAGAGCACCGACCCCAGGGAGCACCGGATGACGACCCGCCAGGAGCCTCCCGGCACCACGCGCGACCCGGCGGACGCCGGCCCCGGCACGGCCGTCGCCGTCGCCCGCGACTTCTGGGACCGGCTTCCCTTCGACGTCCGCGCACCGGACTTCCACGCCGACCCCTACCCCTTCTACGAGTCCCTGCGCGGCGACGGCGGCGACCCGGTGGTGCGCCTGCCCGACGGGGTGCTCGTCGTCACCGGCCACCACGCCTGCCTCGCCGTGCTCGGCGACGAGCGCTTCGGGTTCGGCGCGCTGAACACCGGGGCCCAGTCGTTCCTGATGACCGACCCGCCGGAGCACCGGCGGCTGCGCAC
>NZ_JBFAPH010000066.1:0-21875 GCF_040675635.1 Streptomyces sp. NPDC049577 | reverse complement strand
GCCGCAGCCGGAAGCCCTACCAGTACGCGTACTGGTAGGGCTTCCGGCTGCGGCGGGAGTCGCGAAGAGGCCGTGCCGGGCCCCTCAGGCCTTCCCCCGCGTCCCCCGCAAGTGCTCCGCCACCGGCGCAAGGGATTCGCGCAGTGCCTTGAGGTCCTCCGGCGACAGCAGGTCGATGAAGTGCTCGCGCACCGACGCGACATGGTGCGGGGCCACCTCGCGCATCGTGTTCCAGCCCTGTTCCGTCAGGACCGCGAACAGGCCCCGGCGGTCGGACTCGCAGTTCACCCGGCGGACCAGGCCCGCGTTCTCCATGCGGGTGATCTGGTGGGAGAGACGGCTCTTGGACTGGAGCGTGGCCATCGCGAGGTCGCTCATGCGCATCCGGTGCTCCGGCGACTCCGAGAGGTTGACCAGAATCTCGTAGTCGTTGTTGGTGAGGCCGAAGGGCTGGAGATCCCGTTCGAGCTGGTGCATCAGTAGCCGGCTCACTTCCAGGTGGGCACGCCAGGCGCGCTGTTCCTCGTCGCTGAGCCAGCGGGTGCCGTTCTCGGTGTCCATGGATGGATTCTACCTAAGAAGTTGAAAAGCTAACTAATAGGGATACGGTGACCGGAACGAGGGGTCATGCGTTCGACGTCACACTCCGCAGGGTACCGCTCACAGCCCGAAGCGGCGCTGGAGGTCGCCCAGCTGGCCGGGGAGGCGGGGGGTCATTGGCTGGTTTCCACCGCTTCCGTACGGCACGCCCGCCTCGTGCTGCGGCGTCTCGCCGACCGGCTGCTCGTCCATCAGCTGCTCGGTGGACTGCAGCAGCACCGTCCCCGCACCCACGAACTCGAACTGGTGCTCCTCGCCGGACGCACCGCCGAGCCCCGTCAGCCGCCGCACGCCGCCCATGACGCCGCGCAGGTACTGGTGGTCGTAGTGGTGGCAGGGGGACGGGCAGTCCGCCCAGCCCACCAGGGCCTGCGGGTCCACCCGGATCGGCGGTTCGGCGAAGACCACCGGGCCGTTGGAGGCGGCCACGAACTTGCCCGTGCCGATCAACGTCAGAAAACCCGGGATGATCGACTGCTTCAGCGACAGCGACGGCTGGAACGCCAGCAGATTGCCGGACCGCACCGTGAGGTTGCCGTCCTCGAGGTCGTAGGAGTTCACGTCGAACGACCGGTCCGCGAGCAGCATCTTGCCCTGGCCCTCGGCCACCACCCAGTCCGAGGCGTGCAGCGGGGAGTGGAAGCTGCCGGCGATGAGCCGGTCCAGCGGGCCGTGGCCGATGCCGTGGAAGTCGATCCGCCCGTAATAGGCGATCATCTTCCCCTTCTGCAGGAACCACTGGCCCTTGAGGTCGACGCTGAAGGCGTACGGGTTGACGTTGTCGTCGGACGGGAGCGTGCTCGCGTCGTGGATGGCCGGGCCGTTCACAGCTTCTCCTCCGAGGCCTGTACGTACACGATGCCGTTGCCCGAGAGTTCGAGCCGGAACGCCTCGCCGCTGCCGCGGCCGACGACCTCGCGCCAGCCGAGCGCGGCCGACAGCTTGTTGCGCACGTCGCCGCGGTGCGCGACGTACGCCTGCGGGTCCACGTGGACCGGACGCCCGGGCACGATCGGCAGCTCGATGAAGCCGCCGTGCGCCATGACGGCCACCGAGCCGTGGCCCGCCAGCGTCGTGGTGAACAGGCCCTGCCCGGTCACCTGGCCGCGCACCATGCCCATGACGCCGCCCTGCGAGCCCATGAACATCGTGCCCTGCTGCAACGTCCCGTCGAAGGCGAGGAGGCGGTCCGCCTCGACGTAGAGGGTGTCGCCGGTCAGGTCGATCACGTGGACGTGGTGCCCGCCGTGGCCGAACATCACCGTGCCGTTGCCCTCGACCGTCATCAGCGGCGTCGCCTCGTTGGCGATCCGCCGGCCGATCATGCTCATCACGCCGCCCTGCCCGCCGGTGATGCTCGGCGTGAACGAGACGTCGCCCTTGTACGCCAGCATCGCCCCGCGCTGGCTGAACAGCCGCTGCCCGGGCAGTACCTGGGCCTCGACCATCTTCGAGTTCAGAAGCCGGAAGGGCATCAGATGTCGCCCCCGATCGTGTTGCGCTCGCTCGGCTGCACGTACACCAGGCCGTCGCCCTCGAAGCGGATCTGGAAGGCCTCGCCCGAGCCCTCGCCGATGAACGTACGGAAGTTCACCCCCGACTGGAAATGCTGCTTCAGCCGTCCCGTGTGCGCGATGTACGCACCCGGGTCCACCTGGAGCGGCATCTGGGGGGTCACCCGCAGCACGATCGCCGTCCCGTCGGAGAGGATCGCCGCCTGCCCCGAGCCCTCGACGGTCGTGGTGAAGAGGCCATTGCCCTGCGAGGCTCCGCGCAGCCCGGTGAAGGTGGTGCCGGTCCGCAGCGACGAGTCCGTGCAGAGCAGATTGCTCGCCTCCACGTACAGCGTCTCGCCCCGCAGCGTCACGAGGTTGATCTCGCTCGCGCGGTCGGCGAAGTAGCAGGTGCCCTGCCCCTTGACCTCCATCACTTCCATCGCCTCGCCGGTGAGGCGGCGGGTGACCATGCCCCGCAGGCCGTCGCCGCCACCGGTCAACTTCTTGAATGTCATCTCGCCCTCGTACGCGACCATCGAGCCGTTCTTGGCCTTGACCGCGTCACCCGCCATGTCGACGGCGAGGACCTTGCTCCCCTGGAGCCGAAACTGAGCCACGGCCCAGACGCTAGCGGGCGGACATACACATCCAACAGGCCCCTAGCCCGCCGAACGCACCCGGATCGGCCACCGCCCGAGGGGGCTGCGACAATGGGGAAGCTTGTGAAAGCCGTCACAAGCTGTCACCGTACCGCCACGCGTCCGAAAGGTGCCCCGTGGACCTCAAGACCGCCTCCGCCCTGCGCCGGCTCCGCCTTGTCTCCGTCCCGGAGGCTATTTCCTGGCTGCTGCTGATCGTCTGCATCGTGCTGAAGAACACGACCTCGTTCAACGCCGTGCCGGTCATGGGCTGGGTGCACGGCATCTCGTTCATCCTCTACGTCGTCTTCCTGCTCGACGCCTGGAACCGCACCAAGTGGCCCTTCACGCGGGCCGCCCTCGTCTTCGCGCTCTCGATCGTCCCCACGGGCGGCTTCTTCGCCGACCGCATGCTGCGCCGCGAGGCCGAGGCCCAGGTCATCGCCGCTCGCGCCCGCAAGGAAAGCGTGGTCAACGCATGATCGTCGCCTTCTCCGTCACCCCGATCGGCGTCGGCGAGGACGTCGGGGAGTACGTCGCCGAGGCGGTGCGCGTCGTGCGCGACTCCGGCCTGCCGAACCGCACGGACGCGATGTTCACGTCCGTGGAAGGTGAGTGGGACGAGGTCATGGACGTCGTCAAGCGGGCCGTGGCCGCCGTCGAGGCGCGCTGCGGGCGGGTCTCGCTCGTGCTCAAGGCGGACATCCGGGCCGGTGTCACGGACGGGCTGACCTCGAAGGTCGCGACCGTGGAACGGCACCTGGCCGAGGGCTGAGCGTCACGGCCGGGCGACGGCGGACCCCAGCGGTGTCCGCTCGTACAGCACCCGCGTCCCCGACCGCCGCGCCGTGAGCAGCCCCGCGTCCCGCAGCACCCCCAGGTGCGCCGACACCGAGGACAGGGCCAGCCCGTGCCGGCGGGCCAGTTCCGTGGTGGACGCGGGCTCGTCCAGGCCGGCCAGCAGTGCCGCGCGGTTGCGGCCCAGGAGGCGGACGAGCGCCTCGCCCGCGCGGGCGCCGGCGTCCGGCGCCGTCCACAGGCCGGCGATGCCGCGCGCGGGGTAGACGACGGTCGCCTGCCAGGGCTCGTCGAAGCCGCCGATCACCTCCGGCCACGCGAAGACGCTGGGGACGAGCAACAGCCCGTCCCCGCCCAGCGTCCGGTCGTGGCTGCCGCGCCGGGCGATCGTCAGCGTGCCGTCCGCCCACACCAGCGACGGGTGCAGACCGGCGAAGAGCCGCTCCAGGCCGCCCTCCGCCAGGCGCCGCGCGTGGAAGGCCACGTCCGCCTCCAGCAGCTCGCGCAGCCTCGGCCAGTCCGGCGCGAGCAGGGTGTGCCAGACCCTCTCCAGCGTCGCGGTCAGTTCCCGGACCGCGCCGGCCGGATCGGCGAGCATGGCCCGGCCCCGGGGCGAGTCCGCCGCGCCGGGGGTGTCGGCCAGGGACCGGGCGAGCTCGGTGCGCACCCGCTCCGGATCGGTGGCCTGTACACGCGCCAGCTCGGCCTCGAACGACTCCAGCGGGCCGCGCGGCGGCGGGCACAGGAAGTCCGGGTGGTAGCCGCCGTCCGGGACCAGCGGCGTGATCGCGGAGAGGCCGAGCGCCCCCGCCGCCTCCCGCATCCGCCGCAGCCACGGCACGTGGTACGCCTGCCGCTCGGGCCGCAGCAGCGTGTAGACGGCCTGGTGCGTCTCCCACAGCGGGGAGATCCCGAACCGGCACCGCAGCAGGTCCTCCGACCCGAAGCGCATGTGAAACGGCATGCGGCCCCCGCCCCCGTGACTCTTTCGGCTGTGGACGAAAGAGTAGAGGCCGGACCGCCGGCCCGGGAGGCTGGCGCCCATGTCCCCAGCACCCTCCGCGGGTTACCGCGCCGTCTTCGCCGTGCCCGAGTTCCGTACCGTCTTCGCCGCCCACCTCCTCTCCCTCCTCGGTCTCGTCGTCGGGGAGATCGCGCTCTCCGTGCTCGTCTACCGGACGACCGGGTCGCCGCTGCTCAGCGCACTCACCTTCGCCCTCGGCTTCCTGCCGTACGTCCTGGGCGGCACCCTGCTGTCCGGGGTGGCCGACCGCTACCCGGCGCGGCGGGTGCTCGTGGTCTGCGACCTGGTGTGCGCCGCCGGCGGTGCGGCGATGGCGCTGCCCGCCACGCCCGTCGCCGTCCTGCTGGCGCTGCGGTGCCTGCACGCCGCCGTCGGACCGGTGTTCATCGGGACGCGGGCGGCGACGCTCGGGGACATCCTCGGCACCGGCGACCTGTTCGTCCTCGGCCGCTCGCTGCTGCGCGTCGTGACGCAGGGCGCGCAGCTGGCCGGCTTCGCGGCGGGCGGGCTGCTGCTGACGGCCGTGTCCCCGCGCGCCGCACTCGCCGCCACGGCGGCCGGATTCCTCGGCTCCGCGCTGCTGCTGCGCTTCGGAACGCGCCGCCGCCCGGCCCGGGACGGCGCCCGCACCGAAGCCTCCGCCCGGCCGGGCGGTGTCCGTACCCTGCTCGCCGACCGCCGGATACGGGCGCTGCTGCTGCTCTCCTGGCTGCCCCCGTTCTTCCTCGTCGCGCCGGAGTCGCTCGCCGCCCCGTACGCGGACGCGATCGGCGCGGGCACCACGGGCGTGGGGCTGCTGATGTGCGGTATGCCGGTCGGCACGATCCTCGCCGAGGTGCTCGCCGGCTCGCTGCTCGGCCCGCGCGGCCGGGAGCGGATCGCGCTGCCGCTGGCGGCCGCGACCGTACTGCCGTTCCTGGCGTACGTCCTGCGCCCCTCGCTCGGCTGGGCGCTGCTCCTGGTGGCGCTGGCCGGGGCGGGTTCGGCGTACACGCTCGGGGCGGACCAGTGGTTCGTGGCGGCGGTGCCGGAGGAGCTGCGCGGCCGGGCGATGACGCTCCAGGCGGCGGGCATGATGACGATCCAGGGGCTGGGCATGGCGCTGGCGGGCGTCGCGGCGGAGTTCGCGCCCGTCCACGTGGTCGTCGCCGGGGCCGGTCTGCTCGGGACGGCGGTCGGGGGTGCGGTCGTCCGGGAGGTCGTACGGTCCCGCGCGGCGGCCGGTCGCGGTGCCGGGCCAGGGACCGGGATCGGGGCCGGTCCCGGTATCCGAGATGACGCCGGTCAGGATGTGGCCGCCGGGTACGCTCGATGACGTGCCCAAGCCGCTCAGCCTTCCCTTCGACCCCATCGCCCGTGCCGACGAGCTCTGGAAGGAACGATGGGGCTCCGTGCCCTCGATGGCCGCGATCACCTCGATCATGCGGGCCCAGCAGATCCTGCTCGGGCAGGTCGACGCGGTCGTCAAGCCGTACGGTCTGACCTTCGCCCGGTACGAGGCGCTGGTGCTGCTGACGTTCAGCAGGGCGGGGGAGCTGCCGATGTCGAAGATCGGCGAGCGGCTCATGGTCCACCCGACGTCGGTGACCAACACCGTCGACCGGCTGGTCGCCCAGGGGCTGGTCGCCAAGCGCCCCAACCCCAAGGACGGGCGCGGCACGCTCGCGTCGGTGACGGACAAGGGCCGCGAGGTCGTCGAGGCGGCGACGCGCGACCTGATGGCGATGGACTTCGGCCTGGGCTCGTACGGCGCGGAGGAGTGCGGGCGGATCTTCGACATCCTGCGGCCGCTGCGGGTGGCGGCGGGGGACTTCTCGGAGGACCTTCCGGAGGGCCTTGAGGATGGCCTTCAGGATGGCCTTACGGGGAACGCGGACACCCCCTAGTCGGCGGGGCCGCCGAAGATCGGCCGTTTCGGCCGGTTACGCTCGACGGCAGCTGTCATTCCCGGGGGCGACCCCCGAACCCCCGGACCCCCGGCCGTGCGGGCCGACCCGAGACGTAGTGCGAGGAACCTTCGGTGAAAAAGAGCGTGCTGACCCGCTACCGCGTGATGGCCTACGTCACCGGTGTGCTGCTGGTCCTCCTGACGATCGGCGTCATCGCCAAGTACCTGCTGATGATCGACGGGGCGAGCGGCTTCGTCAGCGCCGTCGGCATCGCCCACGGCTGGCTGTACGTCCTCTACCTGGTCTTCGCCTTCGACATGGGCTCCAAGGCGAAGTGGCCCTTCGGCAAGCTCGCCTGGGTGCTGCTCGCCGGCACCATCCCGACGGCGGTCTTCTTCGTCGAGCGCAAGGTCTGCCGCGAGCTGGAGCCGCTGGTCGCCGCCGAGGCGGCGCAGGCCACCGCCTGATCCGGCCCGGTCGGGACCTGACACACCCCGCGGAGCGCCCCGGGCACCTCTTGTGCTCGGGGCTTTCTTGCGCGAAAATTTAGTAGGACGTCCTAGTAATTTTTGATGGACGCGCAACGGGGCGCGGAGAGGCGGGCGACACCAGATGGACGCAGAGGCGATCGCGGCGGGGCGCAGCCGCTGGCAGGCCCGGTTCGACGCGGCGCGCAAGCGGGACGCCGACTTCACCACGCTCTCCGGGGACGCCGTCGAGCCCGCCTACGGACCGCGCCCGGGCGATGTGTACGAGGGCTTCGAGCGCATCGGCTGGCCCGGGGAGTACCCCTTCACCCGGGGTCTGTACGCCACCGGCTACCGGGGGCGGACGTGGACGATCCGCCAGTTCGCCGGCTTCGGCAACGCCGAGCAGACCAACGAGCGGTACAAGATGATCCTGGGCAACGGCGGCGGCGGCCTCTCGGTCGCCTTCGACATGCCCACCCTCATGGGCCGGGACTCCGACGACCCCCGCTCCCTGGGTGAGGTCGGCCACTGCGGCGTGGCCATCGACTCCGCCGCCGATATGGAGATCCTCTTCAAGGACATCCCGCTCGGTGACGTCACCACCTCGATGACGATCAGCGGCCCGGCCGTCCCCGTCTTCTGCATGTACCTGGTCGCCGCCGAGCGGCAGGGCGTCGCCCCGTCCGTGCTCAACGGCACGCTCCAGACGGACATCTTCAAGGAGTACATCGCGCAGAAGGAGTGGCTCTTCCAGCCCGAGCCCCATCTGCGCCTGATCGGCGACCTGATGGAGCACTGCGCGAGCTCCATCCCCGCGTACAAGCCGCTGTCCGTCTCCGGCTACCACATCCGCGAGGCCGGGGCCACGGCCGCGCAGGAGCTCGCCTACACCCTCGCCGACGGCTTCGGCTATGTCGAACTGGGCCTCTCGCGCGGGCTCGACGTCGACGTCTTCGCCCCGGGCCTGTCCTTCTTCTTCGACGCGCACGTCGACTTCTTCGAGGAGATCGCCAAGTTCCGCGCGGCCCGCCGCATCTGGGCGCGCTGGATGAAGGAGGTCTACGGCGCGAAGACCGACAAGGCGCAGTGGCTGCGCTTCCACACCCAGACGGCCGGCGTCTCCCTCACCGCCCAGCAGCCGTACAACAACGTGGTGCGCACCGCCGTGGAGGCGCTGGCCGCCGTCCTCGGCGGTACCAACTCCCTGCACACCAACGCCCTCGACGAGACCCTCGCCCTCCCCAGCGAGCAGGCCGCCGAGATCGCGCTGCGCACCCAGCAGGTGCTCATGGAGGAGACCGGCGTCGCCAACGTCGCCGACCCGCTGGGCGGCTCCTGGTACGTCGAGCAGCTGACCGACCGCATCGAGGCCGACGCCGAGAAGATCTTCGAACAGATCAAGGAGCGCGGGCTGCGCGCCCACCCCGACGGCAAGCACCCCATCGGGCCCATCACCTCCGGCATCCTGCGCGGCATCGAGGACGGCTGGTTCACCGGCGAGATCGCCGAGAGCGCCTTCCGCTACCAGCAGGCCCTGGAGAAGGGCGAGAAGCGCGTCGTCGGCGTCAACTGCCACGAGGGCTCGGTCACCGGCGACCTGGAGATCCTGCGCGTCAGCCACGAGGTCGAGCGCGAGCAGGTCCGCGTCCTGGCCGGCCGCAAGGCCGGGCGGGACGACGCCCGCGTCCGCGCCGGCCTGGAGGCCATGCTGACCGCGGCCCGCGACGGCTCGAACATGATCGGCCCGATGCTGGAGGCGGTACGGGCGGAGGCCACCCTCGGCGAGATCTGCAACGCCCTGCGCGACGAGTGGGGCACGTACACGGAGCCGGCGGGGTTCTGAGGGACGCGGCTACGGGCCGAGCCGGCACCGTAGCCGTGTCACGGCCCCGGCCGCGCGGTCCCCCGCTCGACGCTGCGGGCGAACCGTTCCGCGTACGCCGACGCCAGGTCGCGCAGTGCCGCGCCGCAGGCACCGGTGTAGGCGGGGCCGTGCATCAGGCCCAGCGTCGTGGGCTCCAGCCCGGCCAGGCGGTGCATGACCGGCGCGGTGTCGGCCGTCAGACAGGTCGCGCCGAAGACGTCCTCGGCGGCGAGCGCCGGGCCGACGATCTCGCGCTCGGTCAGCGGGGGAGCGTTGCCGACGGCGGTGAAGAGGTCGCCGCACAGGAGTGTGCCGGTCGTCTCCTCGTACATCAGCCCGGCGTCCCAGCCGTGCGGCACGTGCGGCGTCTCGATGCGCCGCACCCGCTTCCCGCCGAGGTCGAGGACCTGCCCGTCCTCCAGGGGCATCGGCGGCCGGTCCGACATGTCGTTCACCGACACCAGGCACCCCATCCGCCCGTGGGCCACCCGGGCCCGCGGCGCGGCGGTCACCCAGGAGTTCAGCGAGCCGCACTCGTCGGCCTCCACGTGCCCGAACGTGATCCACCGCAGCCGTTCCAGCGGGACGACGCGGTTTAGCGCCTCCGAGACGAGCGGGAAGAGCGCCCGCAGCCCGCAGTGGAAGAGCAGGGGTTCTTCCGCGTCGACGAGGTACTGGTTGAACAGCAGGTCCGCGTCCTCGACGTACGTGGACAACCGGTAGACGTCCGGGGCGATCTCGGTGACCAGCGTTTCCACTCGGCCACTGTGCCGCAGGGCGGGGGCAGGGCCCGGGAAACACGCCGCCTTGCGATCATGATCGGATGATTCACGACACCCTGCACGGGGCCGTGCTCAACCGCTCCGCAGGACATCTACAAGGCGCGGTACGCGGCCCAGGAGGCCATGTTCCGTGCCCAGATGCTCTCGGACGACCCGGCGCTCGTGGAACTCACCGAGCGGGTGCTGGAGTGCGTGACCGAGCTGCACTGGGCCGAGAACCGCCGACAGCTCGACGAGCGCCGGACCGCGTCCCGTCAAGGCATCCGCGACTTCGTCGCGACGGTCACGCCGCACGTGCGGTGAACTATCCCCCCGCCCCCGCCCCCGCCGCCAGCCCGCCGATGAGGAGGGTGGCGAAGCCGCGGGCCCATTCCGGGTCGACCGGTTCCGCGCTGACCAGCGTGCGGTGGACGACCGCGCCCGCGATGACGTCGAAGATGAGGTCCGCCGTGCGGGCCGCCGAGGCCTCGTCGTCCTCGCGGGGGAGTTCGCCGCGGACCTGGGCGCGTTCGCGGCCCAGGAGGACGAGGGACTTCTGGCGGTCGACGATCGCCGAGCGGATGCGGTCGCGCAGGGCGCCGTCGCGGGTGGACTCGGCGACGACGGCCATGAGGGCCGTCTTCGTCTCCGGGCGCTCCAGGAGCGAGGCGAACTGGAGGACGACGCCCTCGATGTCCGCGTGGAGGCTGCCGCGGTCCGGGAGCTCCAGGTGTTCGTCGAAGAGGTCGGCCACCGCGTCCACGACCAGTTCGTTCTTGCCGGCCCAGCGGCGGTAGAGCGTGGTCTTGGCGACGCCCGCGCGCGCGGCGACGTCGCCGAGGGTGAGCTTGCCCCAGCCCAGCTCCACCAGCGCGGCGCGCGTGGCGTCGAGGATCGCCCGGTCGGCCTCGGCGCTGCGCGGGCGGCCGGTGCGGCGCGCGGGGGAGGAGGCGGCGGAACTCATGGCACGGACCCTACCGCCGAGTAGATCTCTTGGACGGGAGGGCTTGCGGAGAGGGCGGGGGGTGCAGTTACGCTACGACTCGTAGCGTAAGAGCGACAACCACGCGATGCCTACGAGATGCCGGGTGGGGACCCGGCGTCGACACTTTTCACATCACCGCGCGCGAGGGGGGAGGATAGGGCCATGCAGCCACGGAACATGTCCATGAGCGGAGTGGTCGACCTCGCCGCGGTGAAGGCCGCCGGGGAAGCCAAGCAGAAGGCCGAGCAGGCGCGCGCCCAGGCGGCGAGCCAGGGCGGTGCCCCCGCCGCCGCGGGCCGCCTCGTCCTCGACGTCGGTGAGGCGGACTTCCAGCTGGAGGTCCTGGAGCGCTCCGCCGAGGTGCCGGTCGTCATCGACTTCTGGGCCGACTGGTGCGAGCCGTGCAAGCAGCTCGGCCCGCTGCTGGAGCGGCTGGCCGAGGAGTACGCCGGCCGTTTCGTCCTGGCCAAGGTCGATGTCGAGGCGAACCAGCTGCTCTTCCAGCAGTTCGGTGTGCAGTCCATTCCCGCCGTCTTCGCGGTGGTGGCCGGCCAGGCCCTGCCGCTCTTCCAGGGCGCGGCGCCCGAGGCGCAGATCCGTCAGGTCCTGGACCAGCTGATCCAGGTCGCCGAGATGCAGTTCGGCATCGTCGGCGCGCCCGTCGAGCCGGGTGCGGCCGGGGAGACCGCCGCCCCCAGGCCCGCCGGCCCGCACGACGCCGCGCTGAGCGCCGCGCACGACGCGCTGGACGCCGGTGACCTGGGCGGTGCGATGCAGGCGTACAAGAACGTGCTGGCCGACGACCCGGTCAACGCCGAGGCGAAGCTGGGCCTGGCCCAGGCGGAGCTGCTCCAGCGGGTCCAGGGCATGGACGCGCAGGCGGTCCGCAAGGCCGCGGCCGACGCCCCGGGCGAGGTGAAGGCGCAGCTCGACGCCGCCGATCTGGACCTGGTCGGCGGTCATGTCCAGGACGCCTTCGGGCGCCTGATCGACATGGTGAAGCGCACCGCCGGCGAGGACCGCGACGCGGCCCGCGTCCGGCTGCTGGAGCTCTTCGAGGTGATCGGCCCGGACGACCCGCGCGTGGCGGCGGCCCGCACGGCCCTGTCGCGGGCGCTGTTCTGACGAACGGCCGACGGACAACGGCCCTTGTGTCCCATGTGACACAGGGACGCCGCTTTACCAAAACTTGGTAATCGGGCTCACCGTTACTGCGAGTAAGGAAAACCCGGGCGTTCGCCCGGGTTTTCCGTTTATCGCCCTCTGTGGCCGGACACGCTGCGGTGCTTATGTGCTGCCTACCGATGCGGTCCGGACGCCCTTCGGTTATGCGCTCGTTACTCGCTAGTAACGAACCCCTTGTGTCACGGCCCACAATGCACCACGATCGGGCCACGCTCGGTCCAACCCCCACCCGGCAGCCGGCCGGTGTGCGGGGCTCGGGTCCCCACCGGGCGGATCGGCGGACCACCCAGTCCGCCGGTCGAAGGAACAGGGGGGTCCCCGCCGTCCCCACGGCGGGGCCTGTTCCGTGGGTTGCGCGAAGGCGTGGCCAAGTGGTTGTCGCTCGGGGGTGATCGCCGGTGTGTCGGGCGCGTTCGGCGCCACCGAATGCTGCGGCGCTCTCCTTCCCGAGGACGTAACGCTTCTCCCCTCCCGGGCACGGGCCGCCGAGGCGTGCCGTGCCGGAGATGTACGTCCGAGAAGGAGGAAACATGAAGTCCCAGGCTCGTGGCGGGACCAGATGGCGGCGCTTCGCCGTCGTCATGGTGCCGAGCGTCGCGGCCACGGCCGCGATAGGCGTGGCCATCGCCCAGGGCGCGCTCGCGGCGTCCTTCAGCGTGTCCGGCCAGCAGTTCCAGGTCACGGCGAAGGAGCTGACCGGCGACGGGTTCGTCCAGTACGGCGCCAATGACGTGACCAAGGCGGGCAACAAGCCCGTCGCCGTGGTCGGCCTCGACTCCGCGAAGATCACCTCGCTGTGTCAGGCGGTCACCATCCCGACCCCCTTCGGCGACGTGTCCATGCTGCTGAAGGCCGGTGACAAGAGCCAGGTCCAGGCGACGAAGCTCTACATCGACGCGGACGAGCTCGCCGCCAACGCCGAGTTCACCAACATCGACATCGGTGTGGCGGTCGACGGCACCACCAAGGGCCCCGGCCCGGCCAAGCCGGACGCCAACGACCCGCGCAAGGGCGGCTACGTCCCGGGCTCGTTCGCCCAGCAGGCCGAGAAGGTGAAGTTCACCAACGTCAACCAGCGCGCGTGGGCGACGACAGCCGGAACGTTCACTCTCCCGGGCCTGCACATGAACGTCAAGATGGGCGGGGCCGAGTGCCCCGTCTACAGCGACTGACGCACCGAACCAGCGGGCACGGGGAGCCGGATCGACCCCGTGCCCGTGCCCCGTTGCACCGCGTACCACCGATTTCGCCAGTCCCGAGGAGCTGTACGACATGAGCGCCGACACGCGACCACGGCTGACCACCTCCTTCGGCAGCAACCGCCGCTCGTTCCGGGACTGGCGGGGCCGACGGCCGTTCTGGGCCGGGCTGTTCACCCTGCTCGCCGGCATCCCGATCATGTACATCCCGTACCAGACCATGACGATCGGCGACCTGAGCATCCGGCTGGCCACCACGGCCGGCGCGGGCTCGCTGATCATCGGCGTGCTGCTGATCGTCCTCGGGCTGACGATGTGGTTCCAGCCGCAGTCGCGGGTGTTCGCGGGGATCGCGGCGATTCTGCTCGCGCTCGTCTCGCTGGTCGTCTCGAACTTCGGGGCGTTCCTGCTCGGCTTCGTCCCGGCGCTGGTCGGCGGCGGGCTCAGCGTGGCCTGGGCGCCGGGCGCACCGCTGCCGGAGCCGGTTGCTCCGGCCCAGGGGGCCACGGGGGAGAGTGCTGACGGAGGGAATCGTGTCGAGTAGTGACCAGTCGGAGACGGGGCGCCCCACCGGGCCGCGTCACGCCGCGCCCAGAAAGCCGCTGCTGGCGCGGCTGAACATGCCGGCGGGCAAGGCGATAGCCCTGGCGGCGATGCCGAGCGCGGTGCTCATGGGCATGGGCCTCACCCCGACGCTCGCCCAGGCCAAGCCCGTGCCGCCGACGAGCCCGTCCCAGGACGGGCACTGCGTGACCGCCCCGGACACCGCCCCGGACGAGCCGAGCGCCACGTCGACGCCCACCCCGACGCCGAGCACGTCGGCGGACAAGGCCGGCAACGCCGGCAAGGCCGCGAAGAAGGGCGACGACGCTCCCGCGGAGCAGCAGAAGTCCGGCGGCGCGGCCCCCGCACCCGCTCCGAAGGTGAAGAGCGGCGGCAAGACGGCCGAGCCGTCCACCTCCCCGTCCCCCTCCGCGTCGCCCTCCCCGTCCCCGTCGCCGTCCAAGAAGAGCGACCCGCTCGACCCGCTGGGCCTCGGCGACCTGCTCGGCAAGGTGCTCACGGGTGGCAAGAGCGACCCGGTGAAGCCGGCGCCCGCACCCGCGCCGTCCGTATCGGCCAAGCCTGCCCCGCCCGCGCCCCCCGCCCCGGCGCCGTCCGCCGGCTCCAGGGCGAAGACGCAGGAGCCGGCGCAGGACACGACGAAGGACACGGCGAAGGACCCCGCGAAGGAGACCAAGCCCGACGCCGCCACGCCGAGCGCCACGCCCTCGCCGTCCGGCAGCCCCTCGCCGAGTGGCAGCCCGTCCGCCGCCGGGACCCCGTCCCCCGACGCCTTCCCCTGCCCGGTGGAGAAGAAGGTCGCCGGCTCGGACGAGAAGACCCCCGTCATCCTGCCCGACCAGCCCTGGTACCTGGAGTCCAGCAGGCTGACGCTCATGGGCCTGGACTACAAGGGCGTCGTCAACGTCACGACGAAGAGCGGTCAGCGCAAGCAGGCACTGAAGTTCACGGCGACGGGCATCGACATCGGCGATCTGCACCAGACCGTGGACGCCCCGGGCGGGAAGAAGTACCACGTCCAGGCGGGCAAGGGCACGACCTCCACCATCCGGCACGGCACGGTGACGATGTACACCGAGCGGCTCCAGGGCAATCTGCTGATCCTCGGGATCCCCATCCCGATCACCTTCGACCCGGAGCACCCGCCGCCGCTCAATCTGCCGTACGTGATCTTCACCAATGTGAAGATCACCCAGGCCGGTCAGTTCGGCGGCACGCTCACCATCCCCCAGCTGCACCAGTACATCACCGGCTGAGCACCGCAGGCCCCGCATACGGCGGGCCCCGCATACGACGACGGCCGCCACCCCTTCCGGGGCGGCGGCCGTCAGCGCGCGTGCGTCAGCGGTTCTCGCCGAGGTGGTGCACCCGCACCATGTTGGTCGTGCCGGGGACACCGGGCGGGGAGCCCGCCGTGATGACCATGGTGTCGCCCTCGTTGTGGCGCTTGAGCTTGAGCAGCTCGGCGTCGACGAGGTCGACCATCGCGTCCGTGTTGTCCACGTGCGGCACGACGTACGTCTCCACGCCCCAGCTCAGCGTCAGCTGGTTGCGGGTCGAGATCTCCGTGGTGAAGGCCAGGATCGGCTGGGCCGCGCGGTAGCGGGACAGCCGGCGGGCGGTGTCGCCGGACTTGGTGAAGGCGACGAGCGCCTTGCCGCCCAGGAAGTCGGCGATCTCGCAGGCCGCGCGGGCGACCGAACCGCCCTGCGTGCGCGGCTTCTTGCCCGGGACGAGCGGCTGGAGGCCCTTGGAGAGCAGCTCCTGCTCGGCCGCCTCGACGATGCGGGACATCGTCTTGACCGTCTCGATCGGGTACGCGCCGACGCTGGACTCGGCGGAGAGCATGACCGCGTCCGCGCCGTCGAGGATCGCGTTGGCGACGTCGGAGGCCTCCGCGCGCGTCGGACGCGAGTTGGTGATCATCGACTCCATCATCTGGGTGGCGACGATCACCGGCTTGGCGTTGCGGCGGCACATCTCGATGAGCCGCTTCTGCACCATCGGCACCTTCTCCAGCGGGTACTCCACCGCCAGGTCGCCGCGCGCCACCATCACACCGTCGAAGGCCATGACGACCTCCGCCATGTTCTCGACGGCCTGCGGCTTCTCGACCTTGGCGATGACCGGGACCCGGCGGCCGACCTCGTCCATGACGCGGTGCACGTCGAGGACGTCCTTGGCGTCGCGGACGAAGGACAGGGCGACCATGTCGCAGCCCATCGCGAGCGCGAACTTCAGGTCCTCGACGTCCTTCTCGGACAGCGCCGGGACGTTCACCGCCGCGCCGGGCAGGTTGATGCCCTTGTGGTCGGAGATGACGCCGCCCTCGATGACGATCGTCTTCACACGCGGGCCCTCGACCTCGGTCACCCGCAGCTCGACGTTGCCGTCGTTGATCAGGACCTGGTCGCCCTTGGCGACGTCGCCGGGCAGGCCCTTGTAGGTCGTGCCGCAGATCGTCCGGTCGCCGGGGACGTCCTCCGTCGTGATGGTGAACTCGTCGCCGCGCACGAGCTCGACGGGGCCGTCCGCGAAGGTCTCCAGGCGGATCTTCGGGCCCTGGAGGTCGGCCAGGACGCCGACCGCGCGCCCGGTCTCCTCGCTGGCCTTGCGCAGACGGTGGTACCGCTCCTCGTGCTCCGAGTGGGTCCCGTGGCTCATGTTGAAGCGGGCCACGTTCATGCCGGCCTCGATCAGCGTCTTCAGCTGGTCGAAGGAGTCGACGGCGGGGCCCAGGGTGCAGACGATTTTGGAACGGCGCATGAGGCAGATCCTATCGGTTTGTTTCGGAGCGGAATATTCGAGCTGTGGGAACGCCCAAGGAACGGATCATGACCTTCCGGCGACCGTTCCCCGACCGTTCCGGCGATCAAGCGCTGACCAGCGCGTACGTCTGAGTGGCGATCTCCAGCTCCTCATCCGTCGGGACGACGGCCACCGCGACCCGCGCGGACTCCGGGGAGATCAGCCGGGCCTCGCCCGACCGCACCGCGTTCAGCCCGGCGTCCACGGCCAGGCCCAGCTCCGCCAGGCCCGCGACCGCCGCCTCCCGCACGGGCGCCGCGTTCTCGCCCACGCCGGCCGTGAAGGCCAGGGCGTCGACCTTGCCCAGGACGGCGTAGTAGGCGCCGATGTACTTCTTCAGCCGGTGCACGTAGATGTCGAACGCGAGCTTCGCCCGCTCGTCGCCCTCGTCGATGCGCCGGCGGATCTCGCGCATGTCGTTGTCGCCGCACAGTCCGATGAGACCGCTCTTCTTGTTCAGGAGCGAGTCGATCTCGTCGATCGACATGCCGGCGTTGCGTGCCAGGTGGAAGATCACGCCCGCGTCGACGTCCCCGGACCGGGTGCCCATGACCAGGCCCTCCAGCGGGGTGAGCCCCATGGAGGTGTCGACGCAGCGGCCGCCGCGCACGGCGGAGACCGAGGCGCCGTTGCCCAGGTGCAGCACGATCACATTGACCTCGGACGGGTCCTTGCCCAGGAGCTTCGCGGTCTCGCGCGAGACGTACGCGTGCGAGGTGCCGTGGAAGCCGTAGCGGCGCACCCGGTGCGCGTCGGCGGTCTCCACGTCGATGGCGTAGCGGGCCGCGGACTCCGGCATCGTGGTGTGGAAGGCGGTGTCGAAGACCGCGACCTGCGGCAGGTCGGGCCGGAGCGCCTGGGCCGTGCGGATGCCGGTGACGTTGGCCGGGTTGTGCAGCGGCGCGACCGGGATCAGCCGCTCGATCTCCGCCATGACCTCCTCGGTGACGACCGTCGGCTCGGTGAACCGCTTGCCGCCGTGCACCACGCGGTGCCCGATGGCCACCAGCTCCGGCGAGTCCAGGCCCAGCCCGTCGGCCGCCAGCTCCTCGGCGACCGCGTTCAGCGCCGCGCCGTGGTCGGCGAAGCGCTCCTCGCGCTCCCGCTTGTCACCGCCGGTGACCAGCGGGGTGTGCGCCAGCCGCGAGATCTCCTCGCCGATGCGCTCGACCAGGCCGACGGCCAGCCGGGAGCCGTCGGTCATGTCGAGCAGCTGGTACTTCACCGACGAGGAGCCGGAGTTGAGGACGAGGACGCGGGTCGCGTTGGCAGTCATGGGGCTTTCCGGTTTGAAGGGTGCGGCGGGTTGTGCGGAGGAGGGGTGCGTAGGGAGGGACGCCACGGCGGCCGTCAGGGTTCGGTGCGCTCGCCGCGCTGTTCGCCCTGCGCCTGGATGGCGGTGATGGCGACGGTGTTGACGATGTCCTGCACCAGGGCGCCGCGCGAGAGGTCGTTCACGGGCTTGCGCAGGCCCTGCAGGACCGGGCCGACCGCGACGGCGCCGGCCGAGCGCTGCACGGCCTTGTAGGTGTTGTTGCCGGTGTTCAGGTCCGGGAAGATCAGCACGGTGGCCTTGCCGGCGACCTCGGAGCCGGGCAGCTTGGTGCGGGCCACGGCCGCGTCCACGGCGGCGTCGTACTGGATCGGGCCCTCGATCTTCAGGTCGGGGCGGCGCTCGCGGGCGATCTCGGTGGCCCGGCGGACCTTGTCGACGTCCGCGCCGGAGCCGGAGGTGCCGGTGGAGTAGGACAGCATCGCGATGCGCGGCTCCACGCCGAACTGCGTCGCCGTCGCGGCGGCCTGGATGGCGATGTCCGCGAGCTGCTCGGCGTTCGGGTCGGGGTTGACCGCGCAGTCGCCGTAGACCAGGACCCGGTCGGCCAGGCACATGAAGAAGACCGAGGAGACGATCTGGGCGCCCGGCGCCGTCTTGATGATCTCGAAGGCGGGGCGGATGGTGGCGGCGGTGGAGTGCACCGCGCCGGAGACCATGCCGTCGGCCAGGCCCTCCTGGACCATCAGGGTGCCGAAGTAGGAGACGTCGGCGACGACGTCGTGGGCCAGCTCGACGGTCATGCCCTTGTGGGCGCGCGCCTTGGCGTAGATCTCGGCGAAGCGCTCGCGCAGCGGCGAGGTCTGCGGGTCGATGATCTGCGCCTCGTTGAGGTCGATGCCCAGCTCGGCGGCGCGCTTGCGGACCGCGTCCTCCTCGCCCAGCAGGGTCAGGTCGCACACGTCGCGGCGCAGCAGCACGTCGGCCGCGCGCAGCACGCGCTCCTCGGTGCCCTCGGGCAGCACCACCCGGCGGCGGGCCGAGCGGGAGCGCTCGATCAGCTCGTGCTCGAACATCATCGGGGTGACGCGGGGGGAGCGGGCCACGGCGATGCGCTCGGTCAGCTCGGCGGTGTTCACGTGCCGCTCGAAGAGGCCGAGGGCGGTCTCGGCCTTGCGCGGCGAGGACGCCTCCAGCTTGCCCTCGATCGCGAAGAGCTCGGCCGCCGTGGGGAAGGAGCCGCCGGGCACCGAGACGACGGGCGTGCCGGGGGCGAGCCGGCCGGCCAGCGCGAGGATGTCCTGGCCGGGGCGCTCGTCCAGGGTGAGCAGCAGACCGGCGATCGGCGGGGCGCCGGCGCTGTGCGCGGCGAGCGCGCCGAGGATCAGGTCCACGCGGTCGCCGGGGGTGACGACGAGGCAGCCCTCGGTCAGGGCGGGCAGGAAGGCGGGCAGCATGGCGCCGCCGAAGACGAAGTCCTTGGCGTCGCGGGAGAGACCCGCGTCGTCGCCGAGCAGCACCTCGGCGCCGAGCTTGTGCACGATCTGGCGCACGGTCGGCGCGGACAGGGCGCTGTCCTCGGGCAGGGCGTAGCAGGGGACGGGCAGGGTCGCGGCGAGCGGCTCGGCGATGGCCTCGCGGTCGGCGGGGGCGACCCGGTTGACGACGAGCGCGACGACGTCGCAGCCCAGCGACTCGTAGGCGCGGAAGGCGTTGCGGGCCTCGGCGCGGACGGATTCGGCGGACTGCTCCTGGCCGCCGACCACCGTGATGACGGAGGCGGCGAACTCGTTCGCCAGGCGGGCGTTCAGGGCGAGCTCGTCGGGGAGGGTGGTGCCGGCGAAGTCGGTGCCGAGCACGAGGACGTACTCGTGGTCGCGGGCGACGGCGTGGTAGCGCTCGACCAGGCGGGAGACCAGCTCGTCGGTGCCGCGCTCGGCCTGCAGGGCGGCCGCCTCGTTGTAGGTGAGGCCGACCACGCTCGCGGCGGGCTGCGCCAGCCGGTAGCGGGAGCGCAGCAGGTCGACCAGGCGGTCGGGCCCGTCGCCGTGGAAGAGCGGGCGGAAGACGCCCACCTTCTCGACATGGCGGGTGAGGAGCTCCATGACTCCCAGCTCGATGACCTGGCGCCCGTCGCCCCGGTCGGTCCCGGTCACGTACACGCTGCGCGTCACGCGTGCTCTCCTTGATCCTTCACCGTGTGTGTCTTCGACAGCTGCTTCGGCATCTGTTTCACCATCTGCGTCACCGTCTGCCGCCAAGAAATACCCGTTAGGGTGGGCTTGACCTCTTGACAATACCTGCGACCGTGGATTAGGCGCTCGTCAGGCAGGTGTCGCCGAGCGGTTCGGCAGTACCCATGGGGTCGTGAAAGAATCGCCTCGGCTCACATGTACCAGTAGCGAGCAGGAGACACAGCACGATGCGCATCGGAGTTCTCACCGCGGGGGGCGACTGCCCCGGCCTGAACGCTGTCATCCGCTCGGTGGTGCACCGCGCGGTCGTCGGGCACGGTGACGAGGTCATCGGCTTCGAGGACGGTTTCAAGGGTCTGCTCGACGGCCGGCACCGCAAGCTCGACCTGGAGGCCGTCAGCGGCATCCTCGCCCGCGGCGGCACGATCCTCGGCTCCTCGCGCCTGGAGCGGGCCCGGCTGCGCGAGGCCTGCGAGAGCTCGAAGGAACTGGCTCGTGAGTACGGCATCGACGTGCTCATTCCCATCGGCGGCGAGGGCACGCTCACCGCGGCCCGCATGCTGTCGGACGCCGGTCTCCCGGTCGTCGGCGTGCCCAAGACGATCGACAACGACATCTCCTCCACCGACCGCACCTTCGGCTTCGACACCGCCGTCGGCGTCGCGACGGAGGCCATCGACCGGCTGAAGACCACCGCCGAGTCCCACCAGCGCGTCATGGTCGTCGAGGTCATGGGCCGCCACGCCGGCTGGATCGCCCTGGAGTCCGGCATGGCCGGCGGCGCCCACGGCATCTGCCTGCCCGAGCGCCCCTTCGACCCGGCCGACCTGGTCAGCATGGTCGAGGAGCGGTTCGCCCGGGGCAAGAAGTTCGCCGTCATCTGCGTCGCCGAGGGCGCGCACCCCGCCGACGGGACGATGGACTACAAGAAGGGCGCCATAGACCAGTTCGGCCACGAGCGGTTCGCCGGCATCGGCACCAAGCTCGCCGCCGAGCTGGAGCGCCGCCTCGGCAAGGAGGCCCGCCCGGTCATCCTCGGTCACGTCCAGCGCGGTGGCACGCCCACCGCTTACGACCGCGTCCTCGCCACCCGCTTCGGCTGGCACGCGGTCGAGGCCGCGCACCGGGGCGACTTCGGCAGGATGACGGCGCTGAAGGGCACCGACATCCGCATGGTGCCGCTGGCGGACGCGATCACCGAGCTCAAGCGGGTTCCGGAGGACCGGATGAACGAGGCGGAGTCCGTCTTCTAGTCCTCCGGTCCTCGCAGCCGGCTGTGACGGCGGCGGGCCGCCCCCCTCCCGGGGAGGCGGCCCGCCGCCGTACTCGTGCGCTCGCAGATGGCCACCCGCCCAGGCCAGGAAGACACCGGTCCCGCCCGTCACCCCTTGACCGCGCCCCCCAGCGCGAAGCCGCCCCCCAGGCGGCGGGCGATGAGTGCGTAGAGGAGGACGACCGGCGTCGAGTAGAGGATCGAGAACGCCGCCAGCTGTCCGTAGGCGACCTGCCCGTAGTTCCCGAAGAAGGTGAAGATGCTGACGGACGCGGGCAGTTTCTCCGGCGACAGCAGCAGCATGAACGGCACGAAGAAGTTGCCCCACATCATGATGAAGCAGTAGATCGTCACCACGGCCAGGCCCGGGCCCATCAGCGGCAGGATCACTCGCACCAGCGTCTCCAGCCGGCCCGCGCCGTCCGTCCAGGCGGCCTCCTCCAGGGCCACCGGGACGCCGTCCATGAAGTTCTTCATCAGCCAGACGGCGAAGGGCAGTTGGGCGGCGGCCAGGAAGAGCGCCGTTCCCGGGACGGTGTCGATCAGGTCGATCCGTACGAACAGCCCGTACACCGGCACCATCACCGCGGTGATCGGCAGACACGTCGCGAACAGCACGCTCAGCAGGTACGGCCTGCTGAACCGCGACCGGTCGCGCGACAGCGGATAGGCGGCGAGCGCCGCGCAGGCGACGGTCACCACGGTCGCCCCGCCGCACAGGACGAGGCTGTTGAGCATGGGCGTGAACGTGATCTCGTCAGTGAGAACGGCCGAGAAGTTGCCGAGCGTCGGTGCACCCGGCGCCCGTACCGACAGGCCCGCCTCCGCGTCCACCGAGGACGTCAGCACCCAC
>NZ_JBFAPH010000065.1:0-21886 GCF_040675635.1 Streptomyces sp. NPDC049577 | reverse complement strand
GAGACTGACCCGATGTTAGTGATGCCGGAGAGCACGCGGAAGCCGCGTTCACAGGGTGAACCACAGGGTGAACCGCGGCCCCGGCGAGGGCCGCGCCCGCGGGCGGAACGTCCCCTCTCCGCCGCGTAGTCGCTCGTGCGGATTCGGTAGCGTTGCGCCTCTCCCGGCGGGCTATGGTCTTCCCCACACTTTCGCCCTGGTGTGGAACGGACGAAAGCGCGCAGGCGTTCTCTATGGAGAAGCCGGGATACGGGTAGCCCCACGAGCCCCGCGGACGGCTCGGGGGATTTCGGGGTCCAGGAGCAATGGAGAAGCGTGTGATGACGGACGGCAAGCGCCGCAAGGCCCTGGCGGCCGCGGCCGCTGTGCTCGGTGGCGTGCTGACCCTCGCCGCCTGCGGCGGCGACGGTGACGACGGCAAGAGCGGCGACTCCGGCCACGGCAAGTCGCAGAACCAGGTGGACGCGGCGGCGGCCAAGGAGGCCTCCAAGGCGCAGATCACGATCACGCCCAAGAGCGGCACCGCCGACGCCCAGATCAGCACCGAGGCCGTGAGGGTGACCGTCAGCGGCGGCACGCTCACGAGCGTCACCATGACCACCGACAAGGGCACCCCGGTCGAGGGCACGATATCTCCGGACAAGAAGTCCTGGAAGCCGGCCAAGCAGCTGGAGCGGTCCACCAAGTACAAGATCGTCGCCGAGGCCAAGGACGACAAGGACCGCAAGGCCACCGAGAACTCCTCCTTCTCGACGGTCTCCCCGGCCAACAGCTTCATCGGCTCCTTCACGCCGGAGGACGGCTCGACCGTCGGCGTGGGCATGCCCGTGTCGATCAACTTCGACAAGCCGATCAAGGACCGCAAGGCCGTCCAGTCGCACCTGCAGGTGACCTCCAGCAGCGGCCAGAAGGTCGTCGGCCACTGGTTCGGCGAGCAGCGGCTGGACTTCCGCCCGCAGGACTACTGGAAGGCCGGTTCGGACGTCACCCTCAAGATGGATCTCTCGGGCGTCGAGGGCGCCCCGGGCATCAAGGGCGTCCAGAACAAGACGATCAACTTCAAGATCGGCCGCTCGCAGGTGTCCACGGTCGACGCCAAGACCCACCAGATGACGGTCACGCGGGACGGGCAGGTCATCAAGACCATCCCGATCTCCGCGGGCAGCCCGCAGAACCCCACGTACAACGGCAAGATGGTGATCTCCGAGAAGTTCAAGGAGACCCGGATGGACGGCTCGACCGTGGGCTTCTCCAAGGCCGACGGCAAGGGCGAGTACGACATCAAGGACGTGCCGCACGCCATGCGCCTGTCCACGTCGGGCACCTTCATCCACGGCAACTACTGGGGCAGCGGCGTCTTCGGCGTCGCCAACACCAGCCACGGCTGCGTCGGCCTCCAGGACAAGCAGGGCGCGGACGACCCGTCGACGCCGGGCGCCTGGTTCTTCGGCCAGTCGATCATCGGCGATGTCGTCGAGGTCAAGAACTCCGACGACAAGACGATCGCCCCGGACAACGGCCTCAACGGCTGGAACATGGACTGGAGCGCCTGGGTCGCCGGCAGCGCCACGGGTTCCTGAGCGACGGCTCGACGGGCCCGGCCGCGCGGACGCTTCCGCGCGGCCGGGCCCGTTCGCGTTCACGCCCCGTGCCGGGGCTCGGCGGTCATGGGCAGCCGGTCCGGGTGGATCTCGCCCCGGGCCACCGCCCGGACCCGCACGCCCGGCACCGGGCGCAGCCGCCAGCGCCGACAGACGACCGCGGCCGCGATCATCATCTCCGTGAAGGCGAAGGTCTCGCCGATGCACTTGTGCGCCCCCGCCCCGAAGGGCATGAAGGCCCCCTTGGGCACCTCCCGCGCCCGCTCGGGCAGCCAGCGGTCCGGGTCGAAGCGCCGCGGCGAGGGGAACCAGCGGGCGTCGTGGTGCAGGGCGTACGGGCTGTAGAGGATCTCGGCGCCGGCGGGCAGCGTGAAGCCCCCGAGGAGCACGGGCACGTCGGCGCGGCGGGTGAGCAGCCACGGGGTGTAGCGGCGCAGGGTCTCCGTGAGCGCCCGCCCGGTGAACTCCAGGGCGGGCAGGTCCTCCTGGCCGGGCGGCCGGTCGCCGAGGACGGCGTCGACCTCGGCGTGCACCCGTGCCTCCACCTCGGGATGGCGGCCCAGTTCGTGGAAGAACCAGGCCAGGGTCGCGCCGGTCGTCTCGACGCCGGCCATCACGATGCTGGTGACGTGGTCGCGGATCTGGCGCTCGGTGAGCCCTCCGCCCGTACAGCCGGCCGCGGCGGCGGCCGCGCAGGGGGAGGGCGCGGCCGGCCGTACCGGCTCGTGCCGGTCGGCGAGGAGGACGGACAGCATGCCGCCGCCCTCCGGGCCGTCCCCCCGGCCGCCGGCGCCGTGCGCGCCGATCGCCGCGCCGATGGCCTCGCCGATGAAGGCGTCCATGGTGCGGTGGGCCCGGTCGAAGCGCCGTTGCCCCG
Source organism: Streptomyces sp. NPDC049577 (assembly GCF_040675635.1). NCBI lineage: Bacteria > Bacillati > Actinomycetota > Actinomycetes > Kitasatosporales > Streptomycetaceae > Streptomyces > Streptomyces sp. NPDC049577. The sequence goes on along the minus strand of NZ_JBFAPH010000065.1, from coordinate 19,408 downwards.
GGGTCGGGACGCGCGTCCACCACTCGGGCAGGACGCTGCGGGTCATCATGCCCCGGGTGAGCACGGGCAGCGCCCGGTGGAACTCCCCGCCGGCGCCGCTCTCCGCGGCGGTGGGCAGCAGCGTGCGCGCCAGCACGTCCAGGGACAGGTCGTTCATGGCCCGGTCCACCGCGACGGTCTGCCCCGGCCGCCACGCGGCGGCGAGGCCCTGCGCGGCCTCCCGCATGGCCGGCACTCCGGCGGCGATCCGCTGCGGGTGGAAGGCCGGCTGGATCACGCGCCGGTGCCGGCGGTGCACCGGCCCGGAGATCGCCGCCAGCCCCTCGCCGAGGAACAGGGAGGCCTTCTCGAAGAGCCGGCCCCGCGAGAAGTGCCGGGCGTCGTCGACGAGGACGCGGCGGACCAGCGACGGATGCGTGACCGCGTGGACCGGCAGCATGCCGAGGCCGAGCCGCACCACGTCGCCGTGCGCGGCCAGCGAGGTGACGAACTCCAGTGGCCGCCGCATGAGCTGGGGCGCGTGGCCGACCACCGGCCAGGCGCCCGGTACGACGGGAACGCTCGTGGACGTGCGGGATCGCATACGGCTCCCCCCTCCGGACGGATGGACACGTAGAGTATCGATCGACTACGTTCCGCGACTCAATGTTCGGCCCGATAAGGGGACTTGCCCACTCTTCGGATGAAAGAACGTGACCTTTCGTGATGCCCGGGGACGGGCCGCCTGGGCTCTGCCCTCGGATTCGTCCTCGCGCTCGCGGCGGTGTTCGATAGGGGGAGGTGGCGGAGCACCGGCGTCCGCATCCGGGACGTCCGGGGGCGTCCGGGGGGCGTCCGGGAGTTCCGTGGCCCCAGGCGATTCGAGGAAGAAGGAGCCCTGTGGAGGAGACCGATCCGCTGGAGACCGTCCAGCAGGCCCTGCGCGGACTGCGCGGCGTGCCCGGGAGCGACCTCGACGACGCCCTGGACGTGGCCGCCTCCGTCCTGGCCGCCGCACCCGCCGGTCCCGGCGCGATCAGCCGCGCCCTGCTGCGCGCCGCCTCCGCGACCGTGCGCGCCGCCTGGGAACGCGGCTGGCAGCCGGCCGACGTCGTCCGGCTCGTGCGCCGCGATCTGCCCCCGGCCGCCGAGCGGTTCGCCGTCGACGTCATCGCCGCCGAGGCCCGCCGCTACGCGCCGGACACGCTGGGCGCGCGCTGGGCGGCGCAGCTGGCCGAGCTGGACGCCCGGGCGTGGTGGGACGGCGGCCCCTCCGGCGACACCGGATTCCTCGACGGCTTCGCCCAGCGCGAGCGCGTCAGCCGCTTCGAGGCCGCCGCCTGCGCCCTCGGCGCGCTGCGGCTGATCGACGCCCTCCCGCCGATCGGCGCCGTCGGCCCGCTGCCGGGCGCCGCCGGCCGCGCCCGTACGGCCGCTGTCGAGCCCCGCACGCTCGGGCGGATCCGCGCACTGCTGGCCAAGGCCGAGTCGACGGACTTCCCGGAGGAGGCGGAGGCGCTCTCCGCCAAGGCGCAGGAGCTCATGGCCCGGCACTCGATCGACGAGGCCATGCTGGCGGCCGGCTCCGCGGCGGCCGCGCACGGCGACGGGCCCGAGGCGTGCCGGATCGGTGTCGAGGGCCCGTACGAATCGGCGAAGGCACTCCTCCTGGGCGCGGTGGCCACGGCCAACCACTGCCAGGCGGTGTGGTCGGGCGAGTACGGCTTCTCGACCGTCGTCGGCTTCGAGGCCGATCTGGAGCTCGTCGAGCTGATGTACACGTCCCTGCTCGTCCAGGCGACCACCGCGATGCGGCGCGCGGCCGACGCGCACCACGCGGACGGCCGCTCGCGGCGCACCCGGGACTTCCGCCAGTCCTTCCTCATCGCCTACGGCGCGCGCATCGGCGACCGCCTCGCCGAGGCCGTGCGCGACGTGGCGGCCCGCGAGCGCCGCACGGAGGTCCTGCCCGTCCTGGCCGCCCGCGACCTGGCCGTCGGCGAGACCGCCGAACGGCTCTTCCCCGACACCACGGCCCACCGCCTCAAGGGCCGCGACGCGGAGGGCTGGGCCCGGGGCGCGGAGGCGGCGGACGCGGCCGTGCTGCGCTGAGTCGCCTCAGAGCCCCAGCGGTTCCGGGTCCGACGCCAGCGCCCGGAACCAGGAGGCCGGGTCGGCGACCAGCCGCCGCTCGGCCAGATCGAGCAGCCCGCCGACGCTCGTCACTTCGGCGGCGAGCGTGCCGTCGGCCTTCACGATCCGCTGCTCGATCCGGATCGTCTTCCCGCCGTCGTACCGGAAGGCACAGCTCACCCGCACCTCGTCCCCGGCCCGCAGCTCCCGGTGGAACCGCAGGTTGGTCTCCAGGTTCACCGGCCCCACGCCCTTCTCCAGCAACGCGCTCTGCCGGATCCCACCGGCCTCCAACGCACACCAGCGGGCATGTTCGGCGTACTGCATGTACACGCTGGTGTTGAGGTGCCCCTGGGAATCGGTCTCATAGCCGCGGACGGTGACGGCGACGCTGAATGGTTCACTCACACCGCCCCCAACCGCGGGGCGGGGGCGGGGCATTCCCGTCGGTCCCGCTGTTGAGCCCCACCCTGTCTGGACGCCAAGCCATGCCCAGAGGTTCCAGACTTGCGCAATTGTTGAAGTATGCGGCAGGGTTGCTCGTCCGGGCACGGTCGTCAACGTGCCCCCGTGTGCTTTCAGGAGATGCGTTGAACTGTTTCTTTGACCCGGCGCACGGCCCCGGCGTGCAGAACCTCATGTGGGCGCCCCAGTGGGGCGTGGCCCGCGGCGTCATGAGCTGCGTCGCGTGCGCGCAGCGCTGGGCCGGCCTTCAGCAGTCGGCCGCGCAGGGGTACGCGCCCGCGCCCCAGCAGGGATACGCGCCGCAGCCCGGGTACGCGCCGCAGGGGTACGCCGCCCCCGCGCAGCAGCAGGCGCAGCCGCAGCGGCAGGGGCCCGGCTGGGGCGGTGTCGTGGCCGCCGGTGCGGCCGGGCTCGTCGGCGGTGCGCTCATCAACGAGATGCTCGACGACGACGAGCCCCAGCAGATCGTCAACATCACCGAGAACTACGACGAGTACGGCGCCGGGAGCGGCGACGGCGACTGGTTCTAGTGCAAACACGCCGGCTGGCTCCACCAAGTCGAGCCGGTCTTCTCCACTACGACGCCAAGCCCTACCGCCGGACCTACGACGGCAGCCCACTCAAAGCCGCATGAAGCCCCGAAGAATCAACGCGGCGCCGCACTAGTGCTGGAAGAGTACTTCCGGATTGTTCGGCGAGGGGCCGTCCAGCAGCGGACGGTGGATCCCCTTCAGCGTCCGGTCGAAGAACGCTGTCACGTACTCGCGGGTGATCACCAGCCCGCGTGCCGGGGAGAGGGGCGGCGTCGGGAACCCGGCCTGCTGGTGAAGCAGGTCCAGGTCGCTGAAGCTGAAGTGGTCGGCGTCGGTGACCGTCAGCCACTTCTTGTAGCCGCCGAGGGCGGCCCAGGTCTGCCCCCACGTGGTGTCGTGGCCGCCGGCCGGGAGGTTTTCGGCCGTACCCAGCATGAGGAACGGCCGGTTGATCTGGCCGGGCATCGGGGCCGGGTGGAAGGTGCCGTCCATGTTCACTCCGGCCCGTACTCGCGGGTCGGCGATCATCGTGGTGGCGGCCGCCGCTCCGCCGAGGGAGTGTCCGGCCATGCCGATCTTGTGCTTGTCGATGAGGTGTGCCAGGGGCCACGCGGTATTGCCGTGCGTCAACCGGTCGATCACGAAGGACACGTCCCGCGCGCGGCTGGCGGCGACGGAGTCGAAGTCGAGCGCCGGGTCATCGCAGATCGCGCACGGCGGCGTCTGGCCGTTCGCCAGCGTCTCGCCGCTGTCCTCGTGGGTGTGGCCGACGAGCGCGACGACGTAGCCGTGACTGGCCAGGTCGGTCGCGAGCGAGGTGAGCGTCATGCGCGGGTCCTCGTACGCGGGTGAGAGGACCACCAGCGGATGCTTGCCGTGTTGCGGCCGCGCGCCGTCGAAGGCGTGAGTGGTGACGCCGGAAAGGTTCTGCGGGGTGACGCCGGAGCTCGCCGGTATCTTCGCGTGCTGGATGACTCCGGCTGCCTCGGCGAGGGTCATATAAGGGGCCGGAGTCCCGGTCCCGGGGACGGCCGGGTAGACCATCGTGACGGTCAGTTGGCGGGGGCCGGATGACGGCACCCACGGGTCGGGACGGCTCGCGTCGGTGAGGTGGATGACGTCCTCGCCGGCGGCGTAGGGGCCGGTCGGCGCGGGGAGCACGCCCTGGAAGGACCGCGTGGGCGCGGTGGCCGTGGCCGGTGCGGTGTCGAACGCGTGCGTGGCCACCGGTGTGGCCGGCGGTGTGGTCGTGGCGGCGAACCCGGCGCCGGTTCCGGTGACGAGGGCGGCGAGCGCCAGCACCGCGACAGCGCTGATACGGCGATTGCGTTTCATGGGATCGACGCTAGGTTCCGCAGCTCCGTATCGAATCAGCCCATGGATGTGTGTCGTTCGTAGCCCCCGCGAGGTACCGGGAGTCATCCGCCGGGACTATGTCGTGCGGCGCGGGGTTCCCTTCGCCGGCATCGTCGAGCGCCACCTTCGTCCTGGCCTACGACGAACACGACGCCAAGCCCTACCGCCGGACCTACGCCGGCAGCCCACTCAAAGCCGCATGAACCCCCGAAGGATCAACGCGGCGCCGCACCAGGGGGTTACCCCCACCCCCGCCCGGGCGGCTGCCGGATGGGCCGCGGGTGCCCTCCTCCAGCAGTGTGTGCCGCATGAGAATTCGTTCGACGGAAGACGCCGCCCTCACCCGCCGCACCCTGCTCGCCGCCGCCGCGGCGGCCGGTGCGGGGATCGTCTGGGGAACCGCCGGGCGGGCCGCCGCCGACGGGCCGGCACGGCCCGCGGAGCGCGGGCTGATCGAGCTGCGCCGGGACCTGCACCGGCACCCCGAAGCGCCCGGCCAGGAGCAGCGCACCGCCGATGTCGTCGCCCGGGCGCTGCGGGCGGCCGGGCTGGCCGTGAGCACCGGAGTGGGCGGCGGCCACGGCGTGGTCGGCGTCCTGCGCGGCGCACGGCCCGGCCGGACCGTCGCGTACCGGGCCGACATGGACGCGGTGCCGCCCGAGGGCATCGTCGGGGGCGGCACCGCACCCGCCCACGTCTGCGGCCACGACCTCCACACCACCGTCGCCGTCGGCATCGCACAGGCCCTGGCACGCCGGCGGCATCTGTTGAGCGGAACGGTGGTCTTCCTCTTCCAGCCCGCCGAGGAGTCGCTGGCCGGCGCCCGCGCGATGATCGACGCGGGGGTGCTGGAGCAGCACCGCGTCGAGGAGATCCACGCGCTGCACTGCGGCCCGTTCCCCGTCGGGCAGTTCGCCGTGATGCCGGGCTACGGGCTCCCGGGCCAGGACCATGCCCAGGTGACCCTCACGGGCCCGGACGCCGCCGGCGCCGCGCGCCGGCTCGCGGCCGGGATCGGGGCGCTCGCCACCGTGACGCCGCCCACGACGACCGCCGCCCTGGAGCAGCTGGTCGCCGACCTCCAGGTCCCGGACGGGCCGCTGGCCCGCTTCACGGCCGTCCGGGCGCGGGCGCAGGACGCCACGGTGAGCGTCGCGTACCGCTGCTGGCCGCCCGAGCGGTACACGGAGGTGCGCGCGGACGTCCGCCGGCTGGCGGAGCCGTACCCCGGGTCCCGGGTGAGCTTCCCCGCCGACCCGTTCCCCGCCATGGTCTGCCCGGAGCGCGAAACCGCCGCCCTGGCCCGCCATCTGCGCCGCACGCTCGGGCCGGACGCGGTCACCGAACTGCACGCGGCGATCCCCTTCAGCGGCGAGGACTTCGCGCTCTACCTGGACCGGATCCCCGGCACGTACACCTTCCTCGGCGTCCGCACCCCCGGCGCACCCGTCACGACCGCCTATCCGCACTACCCCGGCTTCACCCCGGACGAGCGGGCCATCGGCGTCGGCGTCCGCGCGATGACGCGGTGGCTCGCCGAGCGGACCCGCTAGCGTCCGGGGCGCCGGCGGGGACCGGTCAGATGTCGCCCGCCACCAGGGTCGACGGAGCGTGCGCCTCGGCCGGCAGATGGTGGTCGTCACCATCGAAGCGGGCGTAGTAGCCGTTCAGGGTCTCGTTCACGACCTCGGTGGGAGCGGCCAGGGGCGCGTCGCAGTTCGCGTCGCCATGGGCGTCGGTGACCGTCTGGCACAGCTTGGCGTGCCCGGGTGTGTACATGCGGATGTACGCCCCGGAGACGGGATTGCCCCGGTCGTCGGCGAGGTGGGCGTGCAGGGCCTGGTGGAAGTGGAGGAGCGACTGCTTGCTCAGGTAGAGGTCCAGCACCGTCGGCTTCTGACCCGTCGGATGAGCCCCGGCGCTGCCAGCGCCGGCGACGGACAGCGCGGCGGCCGCGCAGAGAACGGTGAGGGCACGGCGCAGACGACCGGTCATGAAAGCTCCTCGTGTTGACGACGGACAGCCGGATTAAGTACCGCTGCGACGATCGGACGGTCAACCGGTCGGAACGCGGAGGGCCGCCCGCCGAACCGCACCGTCGGGCGAGGGCGGAACAGGGGCCCGTACGGACGCGCCCCCGCCGCGCGGCGCGGGAACTCCAAACCGCTTCGATCGGGCGAACGCGCCGCAGCGCCCTGGAAGTGCATCACCCGATCAGGGGACATCCCCCGCCCTCCGATACCGTGCCGTGGACTTCGCACAACAGCACGGGGGTTGGAACATGCAGGGGATGAGCGGCGGTGCTTCCGTCGTGGCCGTGGCGGTCGTCGCCCTGGTGATACGACGACAGCTGCGCACCCGCCCGGTGCGGCCCGTCGCCTCGCTGGTGACCCCGGCCGTCATCGGCGTCCTGGGCGTCGTGGGGCTGGCCTTCGGTATCGCCTCGGTCGTCAAGGACCGCCCGCTGAACGCGCTGTCCGTCGCCCTCCTGGCCGCGAGCCTGCTCGTCGCGGCGGGCTTCGGCGCCGTCCGGGCACGGACGGTACGGGTGTGGACCGGCCCCGAGGGCGAGGTGCTGCGCAAGGGCACGGCGGCCACCACCGCCCTCTGGGTGGCCTCGGTGGGCGCGCACGCCGCGCTGGGCCTGTGGATCGACCACGCAGCCGGCACCGGGCTCCTGGGCGCCGCGTCGCTGTACGCGTACCTGGCGATCGGCCTGGGCACGCAGAACCTCCTGGTACGCGCCCGGGCCGCCGCGCTCTGACGGACGGCCCGGGGGCGGGGCTCAGCCCTGAACCGCCCGGGCCGCGCCGCTGCGGCTCGACCGGCACGAGCGCGACCGTCTCGCGCCGTCCCGCCGCCGGTGTCGCCGGCTCCGGCTCCGCAGAGCGCAGCACATCAGCGCCCTTGCAGTGCCTTGTGGGCGCCGTAGGCCTCGATGAAGCCCTGAATCGCCGGCAGGTCGTTCGCGAAGGACGGGGACCGCCACTTGTCCTTGCTGCCGTCGCGGTAGGTCAGGTCGACCCATGTGCTGATGGACACCGCGGAACTGTCGGAGAAGCTGCTTCCGCGTACTTGCAGCGCCATCCCGGCCAGATCGTGGAAACTGACGATCGTCAGCGGCTTTTGTTCGCTCGCGTATTCGATGGCGCCGTCGGTGGTGATGACCAGCAGCGGATCCGGATCCTGCGAGGTCCCGTGAAAGAAGCCGGACAGCTTCCCGCGCTTCTTGGTGAAGACACGCCAGTCCGCCGGGACGGGGCCCTGGCGTGCCTGCCCGAGGATCGTCAGGGGATCGGTCATGCCACCTCCCGGGTCCGTCACCACGATTCTCCGTCCAGCGGTGGGGGCACGCCACTCCGGGGCGGGCGCCGTGACCGCGGAACCCGCACCGCTCAGTGACCGGTGGAGGGTGACTCCGCCGAGGCGCGCAGCAGCAGGTCGCGCAGTGCCATGGCGGTGTCCGACGGCTCGGCGGGGATGAGGACGACCTGGTCGGCCGTGGTCGAAGGGCCGGTGAGGGGGATGATGCGCAGGCCCGGTGGCTGGTGGTCGAGCGCCGATTCGACGGTGATGCCGATGCCCGTTCCCGCGGCGACATGAGCGGCGATGGCGTGCACGCTGTCGGCGGTTCTGATGATGCGCAGGTCGGCTCCGCCGATGCGGAAGGCGGACAGGAGACGGTCGCAGAGACCGCTGTTGATCTGGTGCGGCCAGGTGAGCAGGCCGGTGGTGGACAGTTCGGCCGCGCTCAGCTCGGCGTGCCCGCCCAGGGTGTTCTCCAGCCGCCTGACGGCCTCGCTGACGGTGGGCTGCCCCCGGTGCAGGCGCGCGGCGGCGCGGCCGAAGTGGAGCTCTTCCGCGACCGCGACGAACGCTTCCAGTTCCATCCTGTCCACGGGACGTCACCGCGGGCCGCTGGCACGATGCGGAGGTGCTGGCACTGCTCGACCGCTCCGACGCGATCGTCCTCGGCTGCCCGACGCTGATGGGCAGCGTGTCCGCGGTGTTCAAGGCGTTCATGGAGGCGGCGTTCGCGCCGTTCACGACGCAGGCGTGGAAGGACAAGCCGGCCGGCGGGTTCACCATGTCCGCCTCGCAGAGCGGCGACAAGCTGATGGTCCTGGAACAGCTGGCGGTCTTCGCCGCGCAGCTGGGCATGCAGTGGATCGGCGTGGGCGACATGCCGGGCAACAACTGGAGCGGTGGCACCCGCGACGATGTGAACCGGCTGGGCTCGTGGCTGGGCCTGATGAGCCAGAGCCACGCCGACCAGGGCCCGGAGCACGCGGGATCCCGCGGCGACCGGATCACCGCGGCGCGGTACGGCGAGCGGATCGCCCGGCTGACTCAGCGCTGGGTCAACGCCGTGCCGTACGAAACTCCCCGGATGACCGAACACGAGGCCCGTGCCCTGTCGGCCTCGCTCAGGGAGGCCGACCGCGCACCGGAAGCGCTGACCGGCGCCTGACCTCGCGGATCGCCGGCACCGGCGTCGGGATCGACGGACGCCCCACGGGGCCGAATTCCCGTGGGGCGTCCCGGGCGTGCGTCCCACGCGCCGCCAGTGTGCCGGCAGGAAGCGGCAGCAGTAGGCCGCGGTCTTGTCCTCGTGCTCCGTTCCCGCGGGCGGATACGCGCGGACCGTAGGATGCGCAACCGTCCCGCCACCCGCTACGGCGTGGGCGCTAAGGTGCGGTCGGTTCGGGCACCCGGCCTTCGTGGCGGGCAGCGGCCAGCACGGGATAGTCGGTGTAGCCGGCCTCTCCGCCCACGTACATCAGGCCCTTGTCCTGCAGGGCATTGAGCGGTGCGCCGATGCGCAGTCGTTCGACCAGGTCGGGGTTGGCCAGGAAGGCGCGGCCGAGGGAGATCAGGTCGGCTCCCGCGGCGAGGAGCCGCTCGCCCTCGTGCTTGCCTCCGTCGGCGGGCAGCGGTCCTCCCCAGCCGAGTACGGGGTTGGCGATCAGCGTGCCCGGCCAGTTCTTGCGGATCTCCTGGAAGAGGGGCTGGTCCGGGTCGGCGAAGACGACGTGCAGGTATGCCGGGCCGACGCCGGCCAGCGCGTCGATGAGCGCCGGGTAGATGCTCTCGGTGTCGCCCTCCTCTATGCCGTTGACCGTGAGCCCGGGTGCGATACGCACCCCGACCCGCTGGGGGCCGATCGCGTCGGAGACGGCTTGGACGACCTCGACCACGAAGCGGATGCGGCCGGACACCGGACCGCCGTAGGCGTCGGTGCGGTGATTGGTGCCCTGCGCCAGGAACTGGTGGAGGAGGTATCCGTTTGCGGCGTGTACCTCCACTCCGGCGAAACCCGCGTCGATGGCCTTGCGGGCAGCGGCAGCGAAGTCGGCGACGGTGGAGCGGATCTCCTCGACCGTCATCTCCCGGGGTACGACGGCATTCTGGTGCCCGGAGGGGGTGTGGATCGTGTCGGGGAGCGCGACCGGCGAGGGGGCGACGGGCGTCAGCCCGCTGTTGTCGGGGTGGCCGACCCGGCCGCCGTGCTGCAGTTGCAGGAACATCCGGCCGCCCGCGGCACGCACCGCATCGGTGACGCGTCGCCATCCGGCCACGTGCGCCTCGTTGTGGATGGCAGTGATGTTGGCGTAGGTCTGGCCCACGGCGTTCGGCGTGGAAGCCTCGGCGATGATCAGCCCCGCGGTGGCGCGCTGCGCGTAGTAGGTAGCCATGATCGGTTGCGGGACGCCGTCAGCGGTTGCGCGGTTGCGGGTCATCGGGGCCATCACCAGGCGGTTGGGCAGAGCCAGGGAGCCCAGGCGGGCGGGTTCGAACAAGCGGGACGCAACTGGGGCGGTGGTCATGGTGATCGTCCATTGCGGCGGGCGCCCCGCTCGGTCGGCGGCGGCGCGATCAGTGAGTGTGTGAGCCCTCGGGCCCGGTCCACTTTTGAACGGACTGTCGGACGAAACAACACCGAGATCATCTACGATCGGTGATCCAGACTCACCGATGGAGGCCGGGGATGGAGCGACACGAGATCGAGACGTTCCTGACGCTGGCCGAGGAACTGCACTTCAGGCGCACCTCCGAGCGGCTCGGGCTGGCCCAGGGGCGAGTCAGCCAGACCATCAAGAAACTGGAGCGCCGCATTGGCGTGCCGTTGTTCGAACGCACCAGCCGGCGCGTCGCCCTGACCCCCACGGGACAGCAGTTGCGCGAGGATCTGCTCCCCGTTCGCCGACAGTTGCAGCGTGCCATCGATCGTGCGGTGGCCACAGGGCGAGGCATCACGGGTGTGCTTCGCATCGGGTACTCCAGCGCCATGGTCGCCGAGATCCTTCTGAAGGTCGCCGACACCTTCCGCTCCCGCTATCCGGATTGCGAGGTGGAGATCGAGGAGGTGCAGCTCTTTGATCCCTTCGGGCCGATCAGGAGCGGTCAGGTCCATCTCCAGGTCACCGAGCGCCCGGTGGACGAACCCGATCTCACGCTCGGCCCCGTCCTGCTCTCCGAGCGCCGCGTGCTGATGGTTCCCACCCGGCACCCCTTCGCCCAACGCGCGTCCGTGTCACTGGAGGATCTCGCGGAGTCGAAGCTCCTCTCCGTCGCCGGGTCCGTACCGCAGTACTGGCTGGACCACCACTACCCCCGGCAGACTCCGCAGGGCAGGCCCATCCCGCACGGCCAGGCCACCACCTACTGGACGGAGCTGCTGAACCTCGTCGGCATGGGCAAAGGCGTCTCACCGGCCAGCGAGGCTGCGGAGCGCTATCACGCTCGCCCTGGCGTCACATGGGTCCCCTTCCAGAACGCCCCTCCCATCGAGTACGGGTTCATCTGGCCGACGTCCGGCGAGAACGCCCGGATACGAGCCTTCGTCGAGCTGTGCCCATCGGTCGTCCGGCCCCGCACTCCCGGAGCTGCCGGGAAATGACCGTACGCATGTCTCGCGGCAACGGCAGCCACGGAGCACGGGCGGCCGGACGCCGGGCCGGACCTCCCCCCGATCCCGCAGTAGCCGCCCGGGGGCGGGGGTGGCGAGGACGGAGGGCTGACGGGCTGTGCCGGCGTTAGTCCTTCCCCCTGTTTCGGGGGTCGGTTGCTGGTCCGTCAAGCTGTCGCAGCGCGAGGTAATTCTGATATGCCCTGCGGAGCTTCTGTGCGCCCGTGCAGTGCCGGTGGGCGAGAGCAATGGCAGGGGAATGCTCTCGGCCGGTTCGTACTCCATGCCGGCAAACACCTTCGGGAGGCATGTCATGAGCAATGTCCGCCGGTTCGTCGCCGCCATCGCAGCGACCGCCCTTCTTGCCCTGGGAAGCGTCGCGCTCGCCACCCCCGCTCAGGCCGCCGACGGCGGCGGTCTCGATGACGTCCTCAGCGGCCTCAGCAACACCCTTGATGACCTCCTGGGCGGACTCGGCTCCGGTGCCACGGGCGAGTAGCCAAGCAGCGCCGCACGCTGACGCCTCAGCCCCGACAGCATGTTCGGCGGGCCGCCGAAGCCTGTGAGCCGTTCACCATGCGCCGGCCTCGTTCCCGCGCGTGTACCGGGCGGGCCGCTCGAAGCCGGCAGGCGTGCCGCCCGCGCTGCCACAGCGTCGGCGGCGGGCCTGTTCGTGCCGGCGCCGGCCCACTCGCCGTCTGAGAGATCGCCCCGCTCCACACCCAGCGGAACGAGACTCCAGCACCGCGGTCATGCGGTTCGTCGGACGGACTTTACGGGTGTCCGGTGAGTCGGCACAGGCCCGCACTGACCCATCGGACACGCCTAGTGCGCCGGCAGCGAGCGCCGCAGGCAACGTGCCTGGTGAGGGGAGTCAGTTGTCCGTCTTCGCCACCCCCACCGGGCAGCTCACCCCCGTCCCCCCGATCCCGCAGTAGCCGCCCGGGTTCTTGTCCAGGTATTGCTGGTGGTACGCCTCCGCCGCGTAGAAGGGGCCCGCCGGGAGGATCTCCGTCGTGATCGGGCCGTGGCCCGACGCCGTCAGGACGGACTGGTAGGCCTCGCGGGAGGACTCCGCCGCCGCGTGCTGGGCCGGGGAGTGGGTGTAGATCGCCGAGCGGTACTGGGTGCCCACGTCGTTGCCCTGGCGGAAGCCCTGGGTGGGGTTGTGGGACTCCCAGAACAGTTTCAGGAGCGTCTCGTACGGGACCTGCGACGGGTCGAAGACCACGCGGACCGCTTCCGTGTGGCCCGTCAGGCCGCTGCAGACCTCTTCGTACGTGGGATTCGGGGTGTGGCCGCCCTGGTAGCCGACCAGGGTGGTCCAGACTCCCGGGGTCTGCCAGAACTTCCGCTCGGCGCCCCAGAAGCAGCCGAGGCCGAAGTCGGCCACGGCCAGGTGGCCGGGGTAGGGCGGGGCCAGGGGCGTGCCCAGGACCGTGTGGCGCTCGGGGAGGGGGAACTCCGGGGCCGGGCGGCCCTTGAGGGCCTCCTCGGGGGTGGGCAGGACGGGTGCGCGGCGGCCGAACAGCATGAGCACTCCAAAGGAGGGTTCCGGGACTGGGAAGAACGCGCGCGGGCTACGCGGGATTCCCGCCGCGCTCCCAGCCGGCCACGGCCAGGGCGCGGTAGGTGGTGTAGGCGGCGACCGGGTCCGGCTCGTACGTCCAGGGGATCGCGCCGATGTGGCCGTCGACCGCGCGGAACTGCTCCAGGGCCTCGCCGTAGCGCTCGGCGCGGATCAGGAACCAGGCCAGCAGATGGCGGACGTGCGGCAGGACGGGATGGCCGGCCGGGGCGTGCGCGACCGCGTACCGGGCGGCCTCCACCGCGTCGCGGACGACCTCGCTCTGGTAGAGGCTACGGACCAGCTGGACGTCCGGCAGGTGGTCGTGGACGGCGAAGAGCGGCAGGGCGGGCAGCAGGCTGCCCTCCGGGGCGGCGGCCGCGACACGCCGGGCGAAGGACTCGGCCTGCTCCCGGGAGCCGTGCCACTTGCCGCTCCAGTAGCGCAGGGCGGCCAGGTGGGCGCCCATGTGGTGCGGCACCCGGGCGGCGACCCCCTCCCACAGGGACTGGAACTCCGCCGCGCCCACGCCGAGGCCCCGCGCCACGCCCAGCTCGACGATGGCCGGCACCGGGTCCTCGGGGGCCAGCCGGGCCGCCTCGGCGCAGACCGTGCGGGCCTCCTCGAGGATCATGCGGTAGTCCTCCGACCCCGGATCCCGCAGAGCCTGCTGGACCAGGAACTCCGCCTGCACCGCCGCGCCGCCGGCGTCCTCCGGGGCCACCACGCGCCAGTGGCGGAGCCACATGCCGCCCGTGCCCGGCGCGTCCGCCAGCTCGCGGACGGCCGCGCCCGCCAGCGTCTGGACGCGCTGCCAGCGCAGCTCGGCTGAGCCGGCCGCGTCCGTACGGGCCAGCAGCTCGGCGGCCGGCTTCCAGTCCTGCGTGCGCCGGGCCTCCTCGACGGCCGCCAGCAGCTCCGGGTCCGGGCCGGGCAGCCGCACGTCGAGCCGCTCGGGCGGCAGGAAGCCGTGCGCGCCGGCGGGGTCGACGGCCGCGCCGGCGCCCGTCAGGGCCCCCTGCGCGGCGCGCCGGCGGCGCGCGGCGGGGGCGGCCACCACGCCGCAGATCACGAGCACGGCGAGCAGGATGAGAAGGATTTCCATGACTTTCCCGGGAACGGCGGCCATCATCCGGCCGGTAGCACGGATGACGGGAGGATGACAGTGACGGCGGACGCGTACGTCACCTACAACGCCCGGCGCCACGGAAACGTTCGATGTTCATACGCCCGCAACAATTTGAACTGCACGCTTCCGGCGGACGGGTATTAGCCTCGGGGCCATGAGCGACCAGCAGCAAGCCTTCGAGACCCTCGCCATTCACGCCGGGCAAGAGCCGGACCCGCTGACCGGTGCCGTCGTCCCGCCCATCTACCAAGTCTCCACCTACAAGCAGGACGGCGTCGGCGGCCTGCGGGGCGGTTACGAGTACAGCCGTAGCGCCAACCCCACGCGTACCGCTCTGGAGGAGAACCTGGCGGCGCTGGAGGGCGGCGTCCGGGGTCTCGCCTTCGCCTCCGGTCTGGCGGCCGAGGACACCCTGCTGCGCACCCTGCTCACGCCGGGTGACCACGTGGTCATCCCGAACGACGCGTACGGCGGCACGTTCCGGCTGTTCGCCAAGGTCATCGCCCGCTGGGGCGTGGAGTGGTCGGTCGCCGACACCTCCGACCCGGCCGCCGTACGGGCCGCGCTGCGGCCCCGTACCAAGGTGATCTGGGTCGAGACGCCCTCGAACCCGCTGCTCGGGATCACCGACATCGCGGCCGTCGCGGGCGTCGCCCGCGAGGCGGGCGCGAAGCTGGTCGTGGACAACACGTTCGCCAGCCCCTACCTCCAGCAGCCGCTGGCGCTGGGCGCGGACGTCGTCGTGCACTCGACCACCAAGTACATGGGCGGCCACTCGGACGTCGTCGGCGGTGCGCTCGTCACGGCCGACGCCGGTCTGGGCGAGGAGCTGGCCTACCACCAGAACGCCATGGGCGCGGTCGCCGGGCCGTTCGACTCCTGGCTGACGCTGCGCGGCATCAAGACCCTCGCGGTCCGTATGGACCGGCACAGCGCGAACGCCGAGCGCGTCGCCGAGCTGCTGCTCGCGCACCCGAAGGTGACGCAGGTCTTCTACCCGGGCCTGCCGGACCACGCCCACCACGAGGTGGCGGCGAAGCAGATGCGGTCCTTCGGCGGCATGGTCTCGTTCCGCGTCGAGGGCGGGGAGCGGGCGGCGGTCGAGGTCTGCAACCGGACCGAGCTGTTCACGCTGGGCGAGTCGCTGGGCGGCGTCGAGTCGCTGATCGAGCACCCGGGCCGGATGACGCACGCGTCGGTGGCGGGCTCGCTGCTGGAGGTGCCGGCGGACCTGGTGCGGCTGTCGGTCGGCATCGAGTCGGCGGACGACCTGCTGGCGGACCTGACGCAGGCGCTGGGCTGACCGGATCGGTCCTGCGGATCGCGGGCGGGCCGGAGCGAGTCTCCGGCCCGCCCGCGTGCGTCTTCGGGGGGAGGCGGGTCAGGACGCGGGTGCGGCCGGAGCCACCGGCGGCAGCGTGTGGATGTCGGAGAGGGCCGCGTTGAAGCGGGTGAGCAGCGTGCAGAACAGGTCGCGCTCCTCCTCGCTCCAGCCCTCCGTGACCAGGGCCATCAGCTCCCGGCGGGACGCGCGGACCTCCTCGAGGCGGCCCTTGCCGCGCGGCGAGAGCTGGAGGACGACGGCGCGGCCGTCCTCGGGGTGCGAGGTGCGTTTGACGAGGCCGGTGTCGACCAGCGGGGCGACCTGGCGGGTGACGGTCGAGGAGTCGATCCCCATGCCCGCGGCGAGCGCTTTGACGCCCATCGGGCCCTCCTGGTCGAGGCGGTTGAGCAGCAGATAGGCGGCGCGGTCCATCGAGTTGTGGACCCGTCCGACGCCGCCGAGCCGGGTCTGTTCGGCGCGGCGTGCGAAGACGGCCACCTGGTGCTGGAGGGTGTCGAGGACACCCGGGGCGCGGTCGGTCGTCATGTCCGGATGCGTGGGCATGGCCTGGGGCTCACTTCGTGCGGCGGGAAGGGAATTGCTCAGGAATGGGGGACAGAGTACGCGGCCCGGCGCCCGTGCGTACCGGTGCTTCGCAAACCGGTCGGTATGTGATGTGCGCGACAGTCGTTACCGGGGCGAGCTGCGAGACTTGGGAGCATGAGCGCACGAGCCGGCCGGCGGGCCGGGGAGGGTGACCGGGCCACGGATCCGGCCGCGGGCCGGGCCATGGACCGGGCCACGGGTCCGGCCGCCGGACAAGAGGGAATCACCCTCGTGACGCTGGACGACGTGCGCGCCGCCCAGAAGATGCTCTCGGGGATCTGCCGGGTCACCGCTCTGGAGGGCAGCCGGTACCTGTCCGGGCTCTTGGCCGCGCCGGTGCTTCTGAAGTGCGAGAACCTCCAGCGCACGGGCTCCTTCAAGGTGCGCGGCGCCTATACGCGGATCGCGGGGCTCTCCGAGCGGGAGCGCGCGGCGGGCGTGGTGGCGGCCAGCGCAGGCAACCACGCGCAGGGCGTGGCGCTCGCGGCCTCGCTGCTGGGGGTGCGCTCGACGGTCTTCATGCCCGAGGGCGCCCCGCTGCCCAAGGTCGCGGCGACCCGGGAGTACGGCGCCGAAGTCCGGCTGCACGGACAGGTGGTGGACGAGACGCTGCGGGCCGCCCGGGAGTACGCCGGGGCCACGGGCGCGGTCCTCATCCATCCCTTCGACCACCCGGACATCGTCGCCGGCCAGGGCACGGTGGGGCTGGAGATCCTGGAGCAGTGCCCAGAGGTCCGCACGGTCGTCGTGGGCCTGGGCGGCGGCGGGCTGGCCGCCGGGATCGCGGTGGCGGTCAAGTCGCTGCGGCCGGACGTGCGGATCGTGGGCGTGCAGGCGGAGGGCGCCGCCTCGTACCCGCCGTCGCTGGCCGCCGGGCACCCGGTGGCCCTGGCGGCGCCGGCGACGATGGCGGACGGCATCAGGGTGGGCCGGCCCGGGGACGTGCCGTTCGCGATCGTCGAGGAGCTCGTGGACGAGATCCGTACGGTCTCCGAGGATCAGCTGGCGGGCGCGCTGCTGCTGTGCCTGGAACGGGCGAAGCTCGTGGTGGAGCCGGCCGGGGCCAGCCCGGTGGCGGCCCTGCTCGCCGATCCGGGCTCGTTCCGGGGCGGGGGCCCGGTCGTCGCGGTGCTGTCCGGCGGCAACGTGGACCCGCTGCTGATGCAGCGCGTGCTGCGGCACGGCATGGCGGCCGCCGGCCGCTACCTGTCGCTGCGGCTGCGGCTGGCGGACCGCCCCGGCGCGCTGGCCGCGCTGCTGGAGGTGCTGTCCGTGGTCGACGCGAACGTCCTCGACGTCGGCCACGTCCGCACCGACCCGCGCCTCGGCCTCACCGAGGCAGAGGTGGAGCTGCATCTGGAGACCAAGGGCGAGGAGCACTGCGCGGAGGTCCGCGCGGCCCTGCGCGAGGCGGGGTACCGGGTCATCGCTTAGGTGCCCCGCGGGGAATTTCGCCGGGCGGGCCGCGCACGCCGAACGTAAAATCGTGTGCCACGCCACCTCAACGGGGAGTAAGCCCATGCCAGGTGCCATCTACGCCGAGGGTCTGGTGAAGACCTTCGGCGACGTCAAGGCTCTGGACGGCGTCGATCTCGACGTTCCGGAAGGAACGGTTCTGGGACTGCTGGGCCCGAACGGCGCCGGCAAGACCACCACCGTGCGCGTCCTCACCACCCTGCTCAAGCCGGACCGCGGCCGTGCCGTCGTGGCCGGCCTCGACGTCCTGAAGAAACCCAACGAAGTCCGTCAGGCCATCGGTCTGTCCGGCCAGTTCGCCGCCGTCGACGAGTATCTGACGGGCCGTGAGAACCTGCGCATGGTCGGCCGGCTCTACCAGATGAGCGCGCGCGACGCGAAGGCCCGGGCGAGCGAGCTGCTGGAGCGTTTCCACCTCGCCGACGCCGCCGACCGGCCCACCAAGACCTACTCGGGCGGCATGCGCCGCCGGCTGGACCTCGCCGCCGCGCTCGTCGTCAGCCCGCCGGTGATGTTCATGGACGAGCCCACCACCGGGCTCGACCCCCGCAACCGCCAGGCGCTGTGGGAGGTCATCCAGGAACTCGTCGCCGGCGGCACCACCCTGCTGCTGACCACCCAGTACCTGGAGGAGGCCGACCACCTGGCGCACGACATCGCCGTCGTCGACCACGGGCGCGTGATCGCGCGTGGCACCTCCGACCAGCTCAAGGCCCGCACCGGCGGCGAGCGCGTCGAGGTCGTCGTGCACGACCGGGAGCACCTGCCGCTGGCCGAGCAGCTCCTGGGCACCTTCGGCCGCGGGGCCGCCACGGTCGATCTGCACACCCGCAAGGTCACCATCGGCGTCTCCGGAGGCGCCCGGCTGCTCGCCGAGGTCATCCGCGAGCTGGACGGCCGGGGCATCGAGATCGACGACATCGGGCTGCGGCGTCCCACGCTCGACGACGTCTTCATCTCGCTGACCGGACACGTGGCCGAGGAACGCGAACAGGAGGCCGTCGCATGAGCGCCGAGACCGCCGCATCCACGCTCACCAGGAGGCCCGTCCCCGCGGCGCGCGGCGGCATCGCGCAGTCCGTGCACGACTCCCTGGTCGTCGCCCAGCGGAACCTGATCCGGATGATCCGCATCCCCGAGGTCGTGGTCTTCGGGCTGGTCCAGCCGATCATGTTCGTGGTGCTGTTCAGCTATGTCTTCGGCGGCTCGATCGCCGTCGGCGGCAACACCGATCCGACCACCTACCGGCAGTTCCTCATGGCCGGCATCTTCGCGCAGACCGTCACCTTCGCCACGGCCGGCGCGGGCGCCGGCATCGCCGACGACATGCACAAGGGCCTCATCGACCGCTTCCGCTCGCTGCCCATGGCGCGCGGCGCGGTCCTCACCGGGCGTACCCTCGCGGATCTGGTGCAGACCGCGCTGACCCTGGTGGTGCTGGCCGTCGTCGCGGTGATCGTCGGCTGGCGCGTCCACCACGGCGTGCCGGAGGCCCTCGCGGCCTTCGCGCTGCTGCTCCTGCTCGGCTACGCCTTCTCCTGGATCGGCGCCCTGATCGGCCTGTCGGTCCGCACGCCGGAGGCGGCCACGTCGGGCGGGCTGATCTGGCTCTTCCCGCTGACCTTCATCTCCAACGCCTTCGTGCCGGCGGACAACATGCCGACCTGGCTCCGCCACATCGCGGAGTGGAACCCCTTCAGCGCCACGGTGCAGGCGGCGCGGCAGCTCTTCGGCAATCTGCCCGAGGGCTACCCGGTGCCGGCTGCCTGGCCCATGCAGCACCCGGTGTGGGCCTCGCTGCTGTGGTCGGTGCTGATCATCGTGGTGTTCCGCAGCCTGGCGGTGCGCAAGTACCGGTCGGCGACGGCCTGAGGCCCGCCCCCTGCGAGGGGCGCGCACACGCGAGAACCCCGGCGCCGCCGAGGGGCGG
>NZ_JBFAPH010000064.1:0-22101 GCF_040675635.1 Streptomyces sp. NPDC049577 | reverse complement strand
CTCTTCCCACCCACCCACCCGTTACCGGACAGCGAGGGCTCGCTCCGCCGCAGGTCGTGGCGGGGCGAGCCCTTCGGCGTAGGCCAGGAGATCAGCTCGCGGGAAACACGCCCGTGTCGATCAACAAGCCGAACGGCGCGGGGAGACGGAGTTCGTCGCCGAACTTTCCCGCCTGAAGGACTCGGTAGACGTCGTCCTTCGGCTCGCCGTAGAGGGTGACAGTCGGTCCACCCGGCGCCCACCTGTCGGCGAGCAGATAGAGCGGCACACCGGCGTGGGCGTAAGCGGCCGGCTTGCTGATCCTGTCCTGGCGCGCGTTGGACTTGGAGGTGATCTCCACGATGAGCTCGGCCTCCGCGGCCTGGATGAAGTTCTCCGAGCCGTCCCTCTCGTCCGGAACATCGTCCACCACCGCCTCGGGGACCACGACGAGATCCGGAATGAAAAGGCCGCTGCGCGACGGCACGGCCACGGCCAGGGTCTGATACATGCCCCAGTCATCCGGAATGACCTTGGCCAGTTGGCGCTGGAGCTTCCAGGCGATGCTGTTGTGCCGGTTGGCCGGCGCTGGTGACACGGTGATGATCCCCTCGATGATCTCCACCTTGCAGCCCTCGGGCGCGTCCGTCTCCTCCCAGATACGGACGAGCTCTTCCCACTCGGGGCCGGCGCCCTGCGAGTGGTCGACAGTGAGTGCACTCACGGCGGTCTCCTTCATCGGAACGTCACCGATCCCAGCATGGCGAACGGGAGCCCGAAGGGGCCACCGATCCCGTTCACTCATACGAGCAGACCGGTCCCGCCTCCGGCCGCTTTTATGACGGTTCTGTGCCAAGCCGCACCTGAAGGGCCGATTCCGGAACCTCGGTACCCGGATCGGCCATCAGCAAGGAGAGAACCGACCGTCTTGTCCATGCGGGGCAGTACCAGCGGAGCGAACGAGCATGATCACGAATTCACCCACCGGGGACTACCAGTCTGCGGGCCGGCGCCGGGCCTCCCGCGCCAAGCGGCTGCTTGTCGGCGTGGCGTCCGTCGCCGTGCTCGGCCTGATCGCCTGGCCGGTGATGAGCTACTACGAGATCCCGCCGTTCACCGACAAGGGCGACCCCGTCAGCTACGGCGGCGGCGGTACCGACAACGCGAACGGCGGCAAGGGGTCCGCCGACTCCAAGGTGCTGATGCCGACCGGTCCCCAGGCCGATTTCAAGAACGAGAAGACCCTCCCCGACGGCACCCACGTCAGCGTCGTCAAGCTCGACGGCAAGAAGTCCGGGTTCAAGGGCAAGGTGTGGGTCTGGGCGCCCAAGGAGTACGGCGACCCGAAGTACGCGTCGAGCGGCTTCCCCGTCATGATCGCCCTGCCCGGCGGCCCCGGCAACGACGGCAACTACTGGTCGGTGGGCGAGTTCGGCCCGCAGAAGCTCTCGCTGGAGAAGAGCATCTCCCAGTGGTACCAGGAGGGCCGGAGCAAGCCGTTCCTGCTGGCCATGCCGATCCTCAACCCCGGCCCGGACGACAAGGGCATCTACTGGGACGCCAGTGACATCCCGAACCAGCCCAAGATGGGCACCTGGCTGACCGAGGACGTCCCGGACCTGATGAAGGCCAACTTCCGGACGATCAAGTCCCGCGACGGCTGGAGCTACATGGGCTCCTCCACGGGCGGCTTCGCCAGCCTGAAGTCCGTGCTCAAGCACCCGGACAAGTTCAAGACCGCGATCGCCAACGGCCCGGACATCGTCCCGGACTCCCCCCTGTGGCGCGGCCACGAGAAGGAGAAGGCCGAGAACAACCCCGAGGTGCTCGCCAAGCAGCTGGAGGCCGCCAAGGGGCCCGACGTCTACATCGCCTTCCAGTACGGCTCGAAGGAGAACGCGAAGATGATCGCGGACGTCAAGAAGTTCACGGCGACCTACGGCAAGGGCCCGGTCCACACCAAGACCTGGGAGATACCGGGCGGCACCCACAACGGAGGCACGTACCTCTCGAACATGGCGGAGCCGATGAAGTGGATAAGCGAGCAGATGGAGGGGCCGGTCCCGGCGTCCTGACCGCCCTTCACTCCTCCTGCGCGAGGAACGCCAGGTACGCCCGCTGGTCGAAGAGGACGAACCGCACCTCCTCCACGGAGGTCGGCGTCTGCCGCACCGTCTCCACCGCGATGCGCGCCGCGTCCTCCATCGGCCAGCGGTAGACGCCGGTCGAGATGGCGGGGAACGCGACGGTCCGGGCGCCCAGTTCGTCAGCCACCCGCAGGGCCTCCCGGTAGCAGGAGGCCAGCAGCTCCGAGCGGTCCTCGGTACGGCTGTGGACCGGGCCGACCGTGTGGATCACCCACCGGGCGGGCAGTCGGCCCGCCGTCGTGGCCACGGCTCGGCCGGTGGGCAGGCCCTTGCCGTAGTGGGAGGCCCGCAGCTCACGGCAGGCCGCGAGGATCTCCGGGCCGCCCGCGCGGTGGATCGCGCCGTCGACGCCGCCGCCCCCGAGCAGGGAGGAGTTCGCCGCGTTGACGATGGCGTCGACGTGCTGCGTGGTGATGTCGCCCTGGACGAAGGTGATGCCGCTCATGGGCCCATCCTGGCCCAGGGGCGGTGCCGGCAGGGCATGATTCCCCGCCCCGGGGCGGGTCAGGACGGGAGCCGCAGGCTCCACTACCGGGAGCCATAGGGGATCAGGGCCATCTCGCGGGCGTTCTTGACGGCCCGGGCGATCTGTCGCTGCTGCTGCCTGGTCACATGCGTCACGCGGCGGCTGCGGATCTTGCCCCGGTCGGATATGAACCTCCGCAGCAGATCGGTGTCCTTGTAGTCGATGTAGCTGATGCCGGCGGCGTCGAGCGGGTTGACCTTGCGCTTGGCCCGCTCGGACTTGGCAATGGCGCGACGGGGCACGACAGGTTCCTTTCGTGACAGGCAGGGGTGTTGCGGGTTTCAGGAGACGGGGTCGAGCAGTTCGTCGAAGGCGCGCGACAGCTCGGTCCAGGCCTGCGGGCCGGCCGCGTACTCGGCGTCGTCGAGCAGGCACGAGTCGAGCAGGAGCACGAGGTTGTCGCGGTCGAGGCCGGGCGAGGTGAAGGTGAGGTGCTGGCAGCGGTCGCCGTGCTCGGGGTGCCAGTCGAGTGCGGCGGCGACGCGGCGTTCGGCGGGAACCATCTCCCAGGCGGCGTCCGGCAGGGCGGCCAGCCAGGGCCCGGCGGATGCCACGTACAGCGCGCCGCCGGCGGCGTCCCAGGACAGCAGTGTGTCGGTCCGGTCGGCCAGCCAGAACCTGCCCCGGATACGGGCGGCCGCGCAGGTCAGGTCCTCCAGCGCCGCGTAGAGCCGACCAGGGTGGAAGGGCCGGTCCCGCCGCCACACCAGAGTGGCGACACCGTGGTCGTCGGCCTCCTGCGGGAGCAGCGCGCACGCGGGATGGTGGCGGGCGGCCGCCGCCTCGTGGTCGTACCCGGCCATCAGGGCCGGCGCGAGGGTGCCGTCGCCGACCCGGAGGTGTCGTGCGGCGGGCGTCAGCTGGGTGAGCAGGGCCAAGTCGGCGTCGTCCGCGGGCTCGTCGCCCTCGGCGAGGGCGATGACCGTGGGGTACTCGATCTGCCGGGCGAAGGTGTCGGCCACCGTGCGCTGGTCGGTGGGGGCGGCGGCCAGGCCGGCTTCGGCCAGGTCATCGCCGTTGGAGAGGTAGGGCAGTACGAGTGCCGGGTCGACCGCGGTGGCCACCCCGGTCAGCTCCAGCGATTCGCCCTCCGCCGCGATGACCGCCGCCATCGCCTGCGGCTCGACGGAGTCCCACAGCTCGACCACGGCCAGTCGGTAGGTTCCGGCGTCCGCGAGCCGCACGAGCTCCGGGACCAGGTCCTCACGCAGCGCGCAGCACGCGCAGTCGTTCACCAGCGGAGCGTGTCCGCCGGCGAACGGGCCGTTGATGTCGCGGATGACGCGGTGCACCGAGCCCTCGGGCCCCGTCGACAGGTCGTGGTGCAGCACCACGGTCCCGGGCACGGTGTGCAGGATGTCGGCCACTGCGGCCCGGCGGGCGTCCTCGCACAGACCGCCGACGATCATCACCGGCAGCCGGGATGCGACGCTCACCGCTTCTCCCGGTCACGCCCGTAACGCCGCTCGAAGCGCTCGACACGGCCCGCGGTGTCGAGTACCCGCTGGGTGCCGGTGTAGAAGGGGTGGCTCGCCGAGGAGATCTCGACGTCCACGACGGGGTAGGTATTGCCGTCCTCCCACTCGATCGTCTTGTCGCTGGTGATCGTGGAACGGGTCAGGAAGGCGTACTCGGCGGCACGGTCGCGGAACACGACGGGCCCGTACTCGGGATGGATTCCGGACTTCATGGGTGTCAGCGCTCCTCTCGGAAGTCGACGTGGCGGCCGACGACCGGGTCGTACTTGCGCAGGGTCAGCCGGTCGGGGTCGTTACGGCGGTTCTTGCGGGTCACGTAGGTGTAGCCGGTTACGGCGGTGGACCTCAGCTTGATGATCGGACGCAGTTCGTTGCGGGCCATGCCGGCAGCATACACGGTATTGATTTTCATTTTCATCAAGCTGCTACGGTGACCTCTCAAGACCCCGACCAGACGAGGAACCATGTCCGCCCACTGCCAACTCACCGGCCGGCAGCCCGGCTTCGGCAACACCATCTCCCACTCGCACCGCCGCACCGGGCGCCGGTTCGACCCCAACATCCAGACCAAGCGCTACTGGCTGCCCAGCGAGGGCCGTAACGTCCGGCTCACGCTGAGCGCCAAGGGCATCAAGACCGTCGACGCCATCGGCATCGAGGCCGCCCTGGCCCGCATCCGCGCCCGGGGAGGGAAGGTCTGATGGCCAAGAAGAGCAAGATCGTCAAGAACGAGCGGCGACGCCTGGTCGTCGCCCGCTACGCCGCACGCCGCGCCGTCCTCAAGGCGATCACCGCCGACCCCCGGATTCCCGAGGAGGAGCGCGCCGAGGCTCAGCGCGAACTGCGCCGTCAGCCCCGCGACGCCAGCGCCACAAGGGTCCGCAACCGGGACGCCGTCGACGGCCGTCCCCGCGGCCATCTGCGCGCCTTCGGCCTGTCCCGCATCCGGGTACGGGAGATGGCCCACGCCGGGGAGCTCCCGGGCGTGACCAGGAGCAGCTGGTAGCCGCAAGCATGCTCCGCGAGAGGAGGCACCTCCCGTGGCACGGGAGGCGCCTCCCCGCCCGTCATCGCGCCGGGCACTGCTTCCACGCGAAGTGGTACAGGGTGTTGATACTGCCGTCCGTCGAGTCCATCGCCAGGAAGCTGGTGGTCTTGGCCGGATCGGACGTGCCCGCGTCGACGCGCAGTTCCGTGTTGATGTTCAGGTTGCGCATGGCCCCGCACGGGGCGTAGACCACGGCGTCGAGGTCGGTGGTGTCGGTGACCTGCCAGTTGTCGCTGTACGGACCGGCGAAGTCGTGGTTGGCGTACGTGGTCTGCGACATGCCCTGGAAGTAGTAGCCGGCCCGCTGGAGGCCCTTCGCGCCCTTCTCCAGCTGCGCGAAGCCGCGGTAGTCGGCCTGCGCGACCGCGTAGGTGAAGCCCTGGGGGACGTGGACGTTCAGGGTGAGCTGGCAGTTCTTGCGGAAGTCGGTCGGCTTGGAGCCGACTCCCGTCTGGGCGACGTAGTGGCTGTAGGAGACGGTGAAGGCGGTGTTGTCCGGTGAGACGTTCACGTTCGCCGTCCCGGCGGGGCAGCCCGAGCCGTTGACGGACACCAGGTCGATCACGATCTTGTCCGGTGGCGGTGTGCCGTCCGGGAACGCCCGGGCGGACGCCTCAGGTGATGCGAGGCAGACGGCCAGGAGCGCCACGGCCGGGCAGGCGACGGTCGCCTTGGTCAGCATGGGGTTTCCCTCTCACTCGCCGTGCCTGCTCAGGGGCATTCCTTCCAGGCGAAGTGGTAGAGGGTGTTGACGCTGCCGTCCGTGGAGTCCATGGCCATGAAGCTGGTCGTGCCGGGGTCCGAGGTGCCCGCGCCGACGCGCAGTTCGGTGTTGACGTTGAGGATGCGCGACACCCCGCAGGGGGCGTAGACGAGGGCGTCGGCCGCCGTCACGTCGGAGGTCTGCCAGTCGTCGCTGACCGGTCCGCTGAACCGGTGGCTGACGGCGGTGGTGTTCGCCGAGCCCTGGAAGTAGTAGCTGGCACGCTCCAGGCCGGTGGCGCCCCGCTCCAGATGCGCGAAGCCGCGGTAGTCGGCCCGGGCGATGGCGTAGGTGAACCCCTGGGGGACGTGGACGTTCAGGCCGAGCTGGCAGTTCTTGCGGAAGTCGGTGGGCCGGGAGACGGGGCCGGTCTCGGCCGTGTAGTCGCTGTAGGTGACGGTGAACGCGGTGTTGTCGCCGGCGACCGCGACGGCGGCGGTCCCGGCCGGGCAGCCGGAGCCGTTGACGGCGACGACGTCGATCACGACCCGGTCCGGCGGGGGTATCTGCGCCGCGGCGGCTGCCGGGGACGCGTACGTGGTGGCCGCGAGCGCGGCGGCCGCGCCGGTGAACAGTACGGGTCTGAGCATGGGAACCCTCCCAGTGTTGTGCGGGCTCGCTTCGGCGCGGTTCATACCAGCACCGGGGAGGGGGCGCGTACAGGCCAAGTCGAGCCGAACCGGGCTCCGGGGCGGGAGGGGGCGCGGATTGACCTTGCCCCTGGGGCAGAAGGGAGGGTGGCGGGCGTGGAGGACGACGACCCCTTGCTGAGCATCGGCGTGTTCGCGCGCCGGGCCCGGCTCTCGCCCAAGGCCCTGCGGCTGTACGACCGCCAGGGCCTGCTCGTCCCGGACCGGGTCGACCCGGTGACCGGCTTCCGGTCCTACCGGCAGAGCCGGCTGGCCACCGCCCGGCTGATCGCACGGCTGCGCGGTCTGGACATGCCGCTCGCCCGCATCGCGTCGGTCCTGGCCGTACCGGGGCCCGAGGCGGCCGCACTGGTCGCCGGGTACTGGGAGGACGTCGAGCGGCGCGTCGCCGCTCAGCGGGAGCTCGCCGTGCACCTCCGCATCCAGCTGTCCGGAGGCGAAGGGAGATCCGACATGTACGAGGTCGAGCAGCGCGAGGTGCCGGAGCGACTGGTGCTCACCGAGCAGCGGCACGCCCGGCCGGAGGACCTGCCGGAGTGGATCCCGGCGGCCTGTGACCGCCTCGAACAGATCGCGGGGGCCCACGGGGGCGTCGTCGCGGCGCCGTTCGTGGTCTACCACGGCGAGGTGAACGAGGACAGTGACGGCCCGGTGGAGCTCTGTGTGCCCATCGACCCGTCGCGGGCCGCGGAGGTCACCGCCGCCGTCCGGACCGAGCCGGCCCACCGCGAGGCGTACACGACGGTCAGCAAGGCGCAGGTGGGTTACCCGCAGATCCTCTCGGCGTACGACGCGGTATACCGGTGGATCGGCGAGAACGGCGGCCGGGAGGCCGGCCCGGCTCGCGAGGTGTACTTCGCCGACTGGGGTGCGGCGGGGCCGGGGGACGACGTCTGCGACATCGCCGTGCCGGTCGTCTAGGGCAGGCCGGGTGCCGACCGGGGCCACGGAACCCTGTGGGCCCGGCGGCCCACGGGGCCCGCCCGTACAGGGTGGCCCGCGCCGGACGCCGCGACCTGCTCCGACCGTGTCCCACCCACCCACGGTCCGGCCGAAGTTGGCGGTCAGCGCGGTGCCGGTGGCCGCGTCCTGCCTTCCCGAGCCTCTCTCCGCCGGCACCTGGTGCGGGCCGTGGTCCGGGTGGGCCGTCGGCACCCATATGTCGCGCTTCGAGCCGAGCCGCTCCAGGGTGTCCCGCCTGCGCTCCGGGGGCGGCGAATGATCTCCGGCCCGGAGGCGGATCATCACCCAGGCAGCCAGCAGCAGCTTCACCAAGAGCGACAACACGGCGGACAGAACGCGTCACCACGGAGCGGGAGACGGGAGGGATGAGCGGCGATCAGCGCGCGGCTCTGATGTGACGGAGGAAGGCGGCGAGGGCGGAGGGGCTTGCCGCCACGATCGTGGAGGGGTGGTCGCTCTCGCGCAGGCGTATGAGGCCGCCGGGGGCGGGGACCAGCTCAACACAGTTGTTGTTTCCGCCGGTACTGAACGATGACTTGTGCCATGCAAGCTGAGACATGAAGCGACCTATCGCAGTTCGTACAGGACGTGCTGGAGCAGGCTCAGCGAGTCTTGGGATTCCTGAACCTCGGGGGCAGCCGAGGGGTCGATGGGAGCGAGGGCCAGGGCTGCCAGTCGCTCGAACATTCTGGCGTACTCGGCGATGCGGTTGCCATCCCCGGTGAAGTCAGCACTGGTGGTGTACTCCCGGTAGAGCGTGTCGAGCTCCGGCGTCAAGCCTCCGAAGAGCAGGAACGAACCGCTGTGCGAGGAGTACGGGCCCTTCTCGAAGGGGAAGATCTGCACCGTGACGTGCGGCAGACGGGCGACCTCAATGAGCTTCAACAGTTGCTTGCGCATCGTCTTCTTGTCACCCACGCGCACACGAAGCGCTGTTTCGTGGACGATGGCGTGGTACTTGCCGAAGTCGGCCAGTGCTCGCTGACGCTCCATTCTGAACCGCACCCACTCGTCGAGGGTCCGGTGATCGCTCTCAACACTTGAGATCACCGCACGGGCGTAGTCCTCGGTTTGCAGCATGCCGGGAATGACCGTCGGCTCATGGATGCAGACGCTGGTGGATCGCGATTCCAGCTCTGCCAGGTCGAGCGCCCTGCGAGCCATCACACCGGTGAATTCGTCCCACCAGCCCCTTCCTCGATCATGGGCCATGGCCATCAATGCGTCGAAGTACGGGCCTTCCTCGCACTCATAAGCGCGTAGCAACTTGTACAAGCCGTTCCGGGGAACGTCGACCCGCCCGGCCTCAATGTGACTGACACGGGAGCGGTCCGCGTCGAGCAACTTGGCCGCGTCGTCGCCGGACATGCGTGCGCGGGTGCGCAATTTCCTTAGCTCGGCGCCAAGTCGGCGCTGTCGTTCACTCGGACTGGTCCTGGGCGGCATGGGTCCTCCTGTGGCGCGTGCGCGCAGTCTGGCGCTCGCATCGCACATCGGTCCACCCGACCGCCCTCGCATCACCCTTGCGGGGGTTCTTTGGGGTACACAGTTGGAACACCATCACCCGTGTCCGTACCGTCGAGGCAGCTCCCCCACCCGCCGCGCAGCGGAAGTGCACTCGCGCCCAAGGAAGTTGGCACGGGCAACGCCACCGCGACGCGCCTGCCCCAGAAGGACGCATCATGACGAGCGACTGCTCCCTCGCCTTCCCACCCCACCCCGCATGGGTCCGCGCCGCGCGCGAAGCCGTGCGGACCCTGCTCACCGCCGCCAGCCGGACCGAGCTGACCGATACCGCCCTCGTGCTCACCTCCGAGGCCGTCACCAACGCCGTCAACGCCTGCCGGACGCGCGGCTGTACGCAGCCCGTCACCCTCCTCGCCGAGTGGACCGACCGCGAGCAGTTGCTCGTGCTCGTCCATGACGACGCGCCCGGCACGCCGACGCCGCGCACCGCCGCGCCCGACGCGGAGTCGGGGCGCGGGCTGATGCTGATCGAGAGCGGCGCCGAGGCGTGGGGGGTGTGTACGCAGGGCGGCGGCCCGGGGAAGGCGACGTGGTTCACGCTGGGGGCGCCGGTCTGCGGGGAGTGCGTGGAGCTGGGTGGCGCCCAGCGCCGGGCCGTCGACAGCGGCGACAAGCGGCGGGCCGTGGCGACGACCGCCGCGCTACGACGGCACGTCCACGGGGCGCACCCGCAGCCGTAGCGTCACAGCGGCGCCAGAAGCATGAGCACCTCGTCGCGCGTGTCGTCCGGCGCCAAACGCAGTGCGCCCGGCCAGCGGCCGGTCTCGCGCCAGCCGAGGCGTTCGTAGAAGCGCTCCAGGCCCTCGCCTCCCCGCGCCGCGAGGCGCAGCTGCTCCAGGCCGAGGTCCTCGCGGGCGGCCTCCCGGGCCGCGCGGACGAGCGCGGAGCCGATGCCGCGGCCGCGGAAGGCGGGGTGGGTCTGGAGGTGGTTGAGGGTGCCCCAGTGGGCGACCAGCCGGAAGGGGTCGCGGGCGAGGAAGACCCAGCCGGCGAGGGCGCCGTCGGCGCGGGCGACGAGCAGACGGGCGTGCTGCGGGGTGAGGCGGGCGAGGAGGCCGTCCACCGCGGGCGCGACGTCCTCGTCATCGACCGGCGGGAAGGGGAAGCCCGCCGCGCCGCCCGCGTTGGTGACCGCGATCCAGCAGTCGATCAGTTCGCGCCGGAGTCCGGGCGGGACGTCGCGCCCGTCGGATATGCGGGTCAGGTCGAGAGACATGGGCGGGATCATGCCAGAGACGGGAAACGGGGCCGGTGGAAGTCCACCGGCCCCGTTCACCTGCGAAAAGAGCGGCAAGCGCTTACGCGATGCGGTCCAGAACGATCGGGTTCGGGACGAACTCCGTGCCCGCCGGGGCGATGTCCACGCCGCCCTCCAGGGCCGCCAGCGCGTACTCGAACTTCTCCGGCGTGTCCGTGTGCAGCGTCATCAGCGGCTGGCCGGCCACGACGGAGTCGCCCGGCTTGGCGTGCATCTCGATGCCCGCGCCGGCCTGCACCGGGTCCTCCTTGCGCGCACGGCCCGCGCCCAGGCGCCAGGCGGAGACGCCGACGGCGTAGGCGTCGAGCTTGGTCAGGACGCCGGACGCCGAGGCGGTCACGACGTGCTGCTCGCGGGCGACCGGGAGGGTGGCGTCCGGGTCGCCGCCCTGGGCGATGATCATGCGGCGCCAGTGATCCATGGCGGTGCCGTCGCGGAGGGCCTTCTCCGGGTCGGCGTCCTTGACGCCGGCCGCGTCCAGCATCTCCCGGGCCAGGGCCAGGGTGAGCTCGACGACGTCGGCCGGGCCGCCGCCCGCGAGGACCTCGACGGACTCGCGGACCTCGAGGGCGTTGCCCGCGGTGAGGCCGAGCGGGGTCGACATGTCGGTGAGCAGCGCGACGGTCTTGACGCCGTGGTCGGTGCCGAGGCCGACCATCGTCGAGGCGAGCTCACGGGCGTCCTCGATGTTCTTCATGAACGCGCCGGAGCCGACCTTGACGTCGAGGACCAGCGAGCCGGTGCCCTCGGCGATCTTCTTCGACATGATCGAGCTGGCGATCAGCGGGATCGCCTCGACCGTGCCGGTGACGTCGCGGAGGGCGTAGAGCTTCTTGTCGGCGGGGGCCAGGCCGTCGCCGGCGGCGCAGATGACGGAGCCGACCTCGCGGAGGACGTTCATCATCTCGTCGTTGGAGAGCAGCGCGCGCCAGCCGGGGATGGACTCCAGCTTGTCGAGGGTGCCGCCGGTGTGGCCGAGGCCGCGGCCGGAGAGCTGCGGGACGGCCGCGCCGCAGGCGGCGACCAGCGGGGCGAGCGGCAGGGTGATCTTGTCGCCGACGCCGCCGGTGGAGTGCTTGTCGGCGGTGGGCAGCGGCAGGGAGGAGAAGTCCATGCGCTCGCCGCTGGCGATCATCGCGGCGGTCCACCGGGCGATCTCCGCACGGTCCATGCCGTTGAGCAGGATGGCCATCGCGAGGGCGGACATCTGCTCGTCGGCGACGACGCCACGGGTGTAGGCGTCGATGACCCAGTCGATCTGCTCGTCGGTCAGACGGCCGCGGTCGCGCTTGGTGCGGATAACGGAAATGGCGTCCATCAGCACATTTTCCTTAGGTTCGTAGTCCTCAGGTCTTCCCGGGTCCGGAAAGTGACCCGGACGGGCTGAAAGATCAGCCCGTCCGGCGCTTGGGGACATCTTCAACGATTCAGGTCGGAGGGCCCAAACGCGTCCGGCAGCAGCTCGGCGAGCGGGCGGACGCCCTTCGTCGTGTCCACAGCGAGCTCGGGGCCGCCGTGCTCCCAGAGGAGCTGGCGGCAGCGGCCGCACGGCATGAGGATCTCGCCGTTGCGGTCGCAGCAGGTGAAGGCCGTCAGCCGGCCGCCGCCGGAGGCGACGAGCTCGGAGACCAGGCCGCACTCGGCGCACAGGGCGACACCGTAGGCGGCGTTCTCCACGTTGCAGCCGGTCACGACGCGGCCGTCGTCGACCAGGGCCGCGGCGCCCACGGGGAAGCGGGAGTACGGGGCGTAGGCCCGGGACATGGCGTCCCGGGCCCGGCCGCGCAGGCTCTCCCAGTCGGGAGAAATGGTCACTTGCCCTGGCCCTTCCGGTACGGCTGACCGTCAGCCTTCGGCATCCGCAGCCGCTTCGCCGAGACCGACAGCACGAGCAGCGTCGCCACGTACGGGGTGGCGTCCACGAACTCCAGCGGGACGGTCTTGGTGAGCGCGTACCAGATGACCAGCGCGGCGGCGACGGCGCCGGAGATGATCGCGGGCCGCGACTTGCCGGCCTTGATCCGCCAGAGCGCGAAGCCGGCGAGCAGCACCGCGAGGGCCAGCAGCAGCGCGTGGACGGTGGGGCCGCCGGAACGCAGCTGGAGGCTGTCCA
This sequence comes from Streptomyces sp. NPDC049577, assembly GCF_040675635.1. Taxonomy (NCBI): domain Bacteria; kingdom Bacillati; phylum Actinomycetota; class Actinomycetes; order Kitasatosporales; family Streptomycetaceae; genus Streptomyces; species Streptomyces sp. NPDC049577. The sequence continues at coordinate 9,649 of NZ_JBFAPH010000064.1, read as the reverse complement.
TGAAGCCGAACAGGCCCGCGCCCATGGCCACGCCGCCCGGCCGCCAGTTACCGAAGATCATCGTGGCGAGACCGATGTAGCCGCGCCCGCCGGTCTGACCGTCGGAGTACATGTGCGTACCGATGGCGAGGAAGGCGCCGCCCAGACCGGCGAGACCGCCGGAGACGATCACGGCCGCGTACTTGTAGGTGTACACGTTGACGCCGAGGGACTCGGCGGCCACCGGGCTCTCGCCGCAGGAGCGCAGGCGCAGACCGAAGGCCGTCCGCCACAGGACGAAGAAGGTGCCGACGAACAGCAGCGCGGCGACGATCGTCAGCCAGGACACGTCGTCGACGAGGCCGTTGAGGATGCCGGCGACGTCGGAGACGAAGAACCAGTGGTGCTTCTCGATCGAGTGCAGCCAGTCGGCGAGACCGGGGATCGAGAAGTTCGGCATGTCCGGCATGACCGGCGACTGCTTGTCGTTGCCGCCCGCCTGCTGCGCGGCGCTGCCCTCGGCGCCGAACAGCATCTTGGCCATGTACTGGGTGATGCCCAGGGCCAGGATGTTGATGGCCACACCGGAGATGATGTGGTCCACGTTGAAGGTGACGGTGGCGAGGGCGTGCACGAGGCCGCCGATCGCACCGCCGACGACACCGGCGAGCGCGGCCACCCAGGGGCCGTGCTGCCAGCCCGCCCAGCCGGCGGAGAAGGTGCCGAGCATCATCATGCCCTCGAGGCCGATGTTGACGACGCCCGAGCGCTCGGCCCACAGACCGCCGAGGCCGGCGAGGCCGATCGGCACGGCGGCGCCGAGCGCGCCGCTCCACTGGCCGGAGGAGGTCAGGTCGTTCGCACCGGTGATCGCGCGCAGCGCTGAGAGCAGCAGCAGCGAGCCCGCGATGATCAGCAGGACGACGGGGTAGGAGAGCTTCTTGCGCTCGCCCTTGTTCTTGCCGCTCAGTCGCTCCGAGAGTGCGGCGGTGAAAGTCGTGCTCACGCGGACACCTCCGCAGTCTCGTTCTTGCGGGCCTGGGCGGCGAGCTCCTCGCCGACCTTGCGCTGCTGGACCTTGAGGCCGTACCGGCGCACGATCTCGTAGGCGATGACGACGCAGAGGACGATGACGCCCTGGATCACGCCGACGATCTCCTGGGCGTAGCCCTCGAACTCCAGCTGGGTGCCGGTGCGCTCCAGGAAGCCCCACAGCAGGGCGGCCAGCGCCATACCGACCGGGTTGTTGCGGCCGAGCAGCGCGATGGCGATACCGGTGAAGCCGATGCCGGTGGGGAAGTCGGTGCCGTAGTTGTACGACACGCCGAGCAGGGTCGGCATGCCGACGAGACCGGCGACGGCGCCGGAGATCAGCATCGAGGTGACGACCATGCGCTTGACGCTGACGCCGCTGGCCTGCGCCGCGGACTCGGAGCGGCCCACGGTGCGCAGGTCGAAGCCGAAGCGGGTGCGGTTGAGCAGGAACCAGTAGCCGGCGCCCGCGAGGGCCGCGACGACGACGAAGCCCATGATCGGCTTCGGCGTGGTCGGGATCTCGAAGAAGTGGGCCGAGTCGGGCAGGTAGGGCGTGTGGATCAGGTTGCCCTCCTTCACCGCGAGCCGGCCGTCCTGCAGGAAGTAGCCGATCACCGAGGCGCCGATGGCGTTCAGCATGATCGTGCTGATGACCTCGTTGACGTTGCGCGTGGTCTTCAGCAGACCGGCGATGCCGGCCCAGATCGCGCCGACCGCCATCGCGACGATGATGATCAGCGGGATCTCGATGATGCCGGGCAGCGTGAGCGCCCCGCCGACGACCGCGGCGAAGAAGGCCGCGATGCGGTACTGGCCGTCGACACCGATGTTGAACAGGTTCATCCGGAAGCCGATGGCCACGGCCAGCGCGGACAGGTAGTACGGCGTCGCCTTGTTGATGATCCAGACCTGGCTGTCGGCCTTGGAGCCGAAGTCGATCATGACCTGGAAGGCGTGGAAGGGGTCCTTCCCGGTGGCGGCGATGATGATCGAGGTGATCACCAGCGCGGTCACGATCGCCAGGACCGGGGCGGCGATGCCCAGGATCAGCTTGTTCTTGTCGATCTTCTTCACTCGGAGTCGCCCCCTTCCCGGGTCTCGTTCTCCTCGGTCTGGCCTTCCTCGGTGTGCTCGAGGTGGCCGCTGGCGGCGCCGGTCATGGCCGAGCCCAACTCCTCCGGGGTGATCGTGGCGGGGTCGGCGTCCGCGACCAGGCGGCCGCGGAACATCACCCGCAGGGTGTCGGAGAGCCCGATCAGCTCGTCCAGGTCGGCGGAGATCAGCAGCACCGCCAGGCCCTCGCGGCGCGCCTCGCGGATCTGGTCCCAGATCTGCGCCTGCGCGCCGACGTCCACGCCCCGGGTGGGGTGCGCGGCGATGAGGAGCTTGGGCCGGTGGCTCATCTCGCGACCGACGATCAGCTTCTGCTGGTTGCCGCCGGACAGCGAGGCCGCGGTGACCTCGATGCCGGGGGTCCGCACGTCGTACTCGCGCACGATGCGCTCGGTGTCGGTGCGGGCGGCCTTGATGTCGAGGAGGCCCTTCCTGCTGTTGGGCTTCTCGGTGACGTGGCCGAGGATGCGGTTCTCCCACAGCGGCGCCTCGAGGAGCAGACCGTGGCGGTGCCGGTCCTCGGGGATGTAGCCGATGCCGTCCTCACGGCGCTTGCGCGTGGGGGCGTGGGTGATCTCCTGGCCGTCCAGGGTGACGGTGCCCGCGTCGGGGTCGCGCATGCCCATGATGGCCTCGACGAGCTCGGCCTGGCCGTTGCCCTCCACGCCCGCGAGGCCGAGGACCTCGCCCTTGTGGATGGTGAAGGTGATGCCGTCCAGCACGGCGCGCACGACGCCGTCCGGGTCGGTGGCCGACAGGTGCACGCCGTCGACGGTGAGCATCGGGACGTCGGTGACCGTCGACTCGCGGGTCTCCGGCGAGGGCAGCTCCTCGCCGACCATCAGCTCGGCCAGCTGCTTGGGCGTGGTCTCGCTGGGGACGGCGGTGCCGACGGTGGTGCCCCGGCGGATGACGGTGATGTCGTCCGCGACGGAGAGCACCTCGCCGAGCTTGTGCGAGATGAAGATGACCGTCAGGCCCTCGGACTTGAGCTCGCGCAGGTTGTCGAAGAGCGCGTCGACCTCCTGCGGGACGAGCACGGCGGTCGGCTCGTCGAGGATGAGCGTGCGCGCGCCCCGGTAGAGCACCTTGAGGATCTCCACGCGCTGGCGGTCGGCGACGCCCAGGTCCTCGACGAGGACGTCCGGGCGCACGCCCAGTCCGTAGGCGTCGGAGATCTCCTTGATCTTCGCGCGGGCCTTGCCGCCGATGCCGTGGAGCTTCTCGGCGCCGAGGACGACGTTCTCCAGGACCGTGAGGTTGTCGGCGAGCATGAAGTGCTGGTGCACCATGCCGATGCCGCGCGCGATGGCGTCGGCGGGGCTGTGCAGGGAGACCTGCTCGCCGTCGAGGGTGATGGTGCCCTCGTCCGGCTTCTGCATGCCGTAGAGGATCTTCATCAGGGTCGACTTGCCGGCGCCGTTCTCGCCGCAGAGGGCGTGGACGGTGCCACGGCGGACCGTGAGGTGGATGTCGTGGTTGGCCACGACGCCGGGGAACCGCTTGGTGATGCCCGCGAGCTCGACGGCGGGGGCGGCACTGGCGGTACTGCTGGACGCTTTGATGGCGCACTCTCCTCGGAGAAGGTGAGCGGGGGGACGGCCGGGGGGCCAAGGGAGAGCCGGGAGGCTCCGGGGCGGTGGTGACGCTACACGCGTCAACCGCACGCTACGCGCGTAGCGTTGGCTCGCATGTGCGGGCCCGGTGGAGGTGTTCCCCCCGCCGGGCCCGCGTCGATGCTACGGACCGGTGATCACCGGCCGGTCATCAGGGAGCGATCAGGAAGCGATCACGGAGCGGTCTTGACCTTGACCTCGCCGCTCACGATCTGCTTCTTGGCGGCCTCGATCTTGTCCTTGATGTCGTCGATGAAGCCACCGGAGGTGGCCAGCGAGACGCCGCCGTCCTTGAGGAGGTACTGGTGCGGGCCGGTCAGCGGCTTGCCGTCCTTGACGCTCTTGATGACGTCGTAGACCGCCACGTCCACGTTCTTCACCACGGAGGTGAGGATGTGGTCCTTGTACTTCTCCAGGCCCGGCTGCTGGTACTGGTCGGAGTCGACGCCGATCGCCCAGGCGTCCTTCTGGCCGGAGATCGCCTCGATGGAGCCGTTGCCGGAGAGGCCGGCCGCGGTGTAGATCACGTCGATGCCGCGGTCGAGCATGCCCTTGGCCTTGTCCTTGGCGGCCGCCGGGTCGTTGAAGCCCTTGTCGTTGTTGGCGTACAGGTACTCCGAGGTGACCTCGACCTTGGGGTCGGTGGCCTTCGCGCCCTGCTCGAAGCCGGCCTGGAACTTCTGGATCAGGGCGTTGTTGACGCCGCCGATGAAGCCGACCTTGTGGTTCTTGGACTTCAGGGCCGCCGCGACACCGGCGAGGTAGGAGCCCTCGTGCTCACCGAAGGTGATGCTGTCGACGTTCGGGCCGGAGACGACCGAGTCGACGATCGCGAAGGTGGTCTTCGGGTAGTCCTTGGCCACCTTCTCGATCGACTTGGCGTAGTTGAAGCCCACGCCGATCACGGGGTTGTAGCCGGCGTCGGCCAGGGAGGTGAGCCGCTGCTCGCGGTCGGCCTCGGTCTCGCCGTTCTTCGCGGTCATCATCCGGTTCTTGACGCCGAGCTCCTTCTCGGCCTTGTCCAGGCCACGAGCCGCGGACTCGTTGAAGGAGTGGTCGTCACGGCCGCCGACGTCGAACGCGAGGCCGACACCCTTGCCGGCGCCGCCGCCGGACTCGGTGGAGGACTCGCCACAGGCGGTCAGAGTGAATGCGAGAGCCGCGGCGGTCACACCCGCGGCAGTGATCGTGGATACCCGGCGCACAATGGCCCCTTCACCTTTCGAAGCGCCTCCATTGGCGCTGGTTTCGCGGGCATCGTAACGCGCGTAGAACCAGATAAAAGGGGTGCTTGCGAGACGTTATCGGATCGACGCGAACATAACTTGACCCGAATGCTCACATTCGGTTGCCGTCCAGCAAAGCGGCGGCCGTGAACAGCTCCACGCCCACCTCGATGGCCTCCTCGTCCACGTCGAAATCACCGCAATGCAGGTCACGACGGGTCGTATCGCCGACCGGGCGGACGCCCAGCCGGAGCATGGCGCCGGGCACATGCTCCAGGTACCACGAAAAGTCCTCGCCACCCAGGCTCTGCTCGGTGTCCTCGATCGCGTAGCGGCCCCGGCGGGCGGTCATGGCGCGCCGGAGCAGGCCCGTGACCTCGGGATCGTTGACGACCGGGGGCACGCCGCGAACGTAGTTGATCTCCGACTTGGCCCGGTGCAGGGCAGCCACCTCGTCGACCGCGGCGTGCACCAGGTCGGGGGCGTCGCGCCAGGCCGCCAGGTCGAGGCAGCGGACGGTGCCGCCGAGCTCGGCGTGCTGCGGGATGACGTTGCAGGCGTGGCCGGCTTCCATCCGTCCCCAGGTGACGGCCAGGCCCGAACGGGTGTCGACCCGGCGGGCGAGCAGCGCGGGGACGTCGGTGGCGACCCTGGCGGCGGCGGTCACCAGATCGGTGGTGAGGTGGGGGCGCGCGGTGTGGCCTCCGGCCCCGGCCAGGGCGATCTCCAGCCGGTCACAGGCGGAGGTGATCGCGCCGGCGCGCAGCCCGATCCGGCCGACCTCGACCTTGGGGTCGCAGTGCAGCGCGATGATGCGGCCCACGCCGTCCAGCGCGCCGGACTCGATCGCGTCGAGGGCGCCGCCGGGCAGCACCTCCTCGGCGGGCTGGAAGATCAGCCGCACCGGGCTGGGCAGCAGCCCGCGCTCGGCGAGGCCGGCCAGGACCAGCCCGGTGCCGAGGACGACGGTGGTGTGCACGTCGTGGCCGCAGGCGTGGGCCATCTTGGGGACGGTCGAGCGGTAGGGGACGGTCTTGGTGTCCGGGATGGGCAGGGCGTCGAGATCGGCCCGGATCGCGAGCACCGGCCGGCGCCCGGAGCCGCCGTACGCCCGGCCCGCGCCGGCGGCCGTGCCCTGCGTGCCGATGTCACAGATCAGCCCGGTGCCCGTGGCGAGCGTACGTGGTCTGAGCCCTGCCTTCTCCAGCCGCTCCCGGACCGCCGCGGTGGTGCGGAACTCCTGGTTCCCGAGCTCCGGATGCATGTGCAAGTCCCGCCGGAAGGCGATGAGTTCGGCACGCAGCTCCGCGGACAGCGTGCCGGGGAGCGGGCCGTCCCCGGAGGGGGTTCCGGCGGTGGCACTTGGAGCGGGGTCGGCTTCGCAGGGCATCAGATGATTCACCCTGCGAAGAGTAGGGCCACGAACGGCCTAACTACCCCTTGATCAAGAAAAGTTCAGCCGCATGGATGGGTGACGCCGAGGGTATGACAGGTATTTACGGCACCATGAGACCAGCCCGCTCTACGCCATTGAGCTACGCGGCGGCGCGGGGACGTACCGCAGGCGTCGTACGTCGCGGGCGGATCCCGTGACTCCGGAGAGGAATCCCTCGGCGCGGGGCGAGGCGTCCTCGGTGAGCCAGGCGGGGTCGATGTCGCAGACGGCGACCGTGACACCCGTGCCGACCAGGGCCAACGGCAGGGTGTGTACCACGGTCGAGGGGAAGCTCAGGACCGTGCGGCCTATGGGACCACGTCGTGCGATCAGCTCAAGCGGAAGCTCCGGCCGGACGATCTCCAGACCGGTTCGCGCGGATATCGCGCGGAGTTTGTCAGGACTCTCCCGCCGGTGGGCGAAGTAGCGGGTCGCGCCGTGCGCCCCGGCGAGGTCGGCGACGGCCGTCAGATAGCGCTCGGGGTCGACCACCCCGGTCTCCACGAGCGAGGTGCCGACGAGGTCGGTGCCGCGGGTGAGGCGGGGCGGACCGAAGGCGCCCCGGGTCCAGGCGAATTCATTGGCCACGACCCGCACCCCGGGCGGGGCCTCGACGGGCATCGAGGTGAACACCTCAACCGTGCGCCGGTCGTTCGGCGTGAGCCGCCGGCGCGCAGAAGCGGATACCGGCGCGAAGATCAGCTCTCGCGCCCCCAGTGCGCCCCGCCCGCTGCGGTGACGGTGCCACCGTACGAGGCGTTCACCCCGGGCCAGTTGGGCGACGAACTCCATGGTGGCCGTGCCGTCGTCGACGACGACGAGGTCACGGGCGCGGGTGATGGTCAGCAGCAGCTGGACGTAGCGCGAGAAGGGGTCGCCGATGACGATCCGGCGCGCCGCGCGGAGCGGCCCGGCGAGGGAGGCGATCGTGCTCAGGGGCGCGCCGGGGCCGCCGCGCGCCTCCTCCCAGCGCACGCGGTGTCCCTCGTCGCGGGCCAGCTCGGTCATGCGGCGGAGCTGACCGCGCGTCATGGGGTCGTGCGGGGCGAGGACGACGATCAGCAGGCCGGCGGCGGGGGCGTCGTGCGGGCCGCCTCCGGGGCCGGCCTCGTGATCGGCCTCGTGATCGGCTTCGTGATCGGCCTCGTGGCGCCCCGGCTGGCGCGGGACGCCGGCCCGCCACGGGGGCGGCGCCTCGCGGGGGCCCGGTACGGGCGTCCCGGGGGCGGGGTCGGCCCCGGTGCCGCCGGGGCCGGTGCGGCTGTGGTGCGCCCACTCCAGGACGTTCAGCAGCTGCACCGGGCTCTCGACGAAGGCGAGCGTGCCGGCCCGTTCCGGCCCCGCGGGGGTGGTCACCGGCCCGCCCGTCAGACCGCGACCGGTTCGCGGTCGCCGCCCTCGGCGACGACGCCCGCCACCCGGCGCAGCTTCCGCATCGGCCCCAGCTCGCTCTCGTACACCCGCTTCACCCCGTCGCCCAGGGACTCCTCGACGACGCGGATGTCCCGCACCAGCCGCTGGAGTCCGCCGGGCTCGACGGAGGCGGCCTGGTCGGAGCCCCACATGGCCCGGTCGAGGGTGATGTGGCGCTCGACGAAGGAGGCGCCGAGGGCGACGGCGGCCAGGGTGGTCTGCAGACCGGTCTCGTGACCGGAGTAGCCGATGGGCACGTTGGGGTACTCGGCCTGGAGGGTGTTGATGACCCGCAGATTGAGCTCGGCGGCCTTGGCCGGGTAGGTCGAGGTGGCGTGGCAGAGCACGATGTTCTCGCTGCCCAGCACCTCGACCGCGTGCCGGATCTGCTGCGGCGTGGACATCCCGGTCGACAGGATGATCGTGCGGCCGGTGGCGCGCAGGGCGCGCAGCAGTTCGTCGTCGGTCAGCGAGGCGGAGGCGACCTTGTGGGCGGGCAGGTCGAACTTCTCCAGGAAGGCCACGGACTCGACGTCCCACGGCGAGGCGAACCAGTCGATGCCGCGCTCGCGGCAGTGCTCGTCGATGGCGCGGTACTCGTCCTCGCCGAACTCGACGCGGTGGCGGTAGTCGATGTAGGTCATCCGGCCCCAGGGCGTGTCCCGCTCGATGTCCCACTGGTCACGCGGCGTGCAGACCTCGGGGGTGCGCTTCTGGAACTTCACCGCGTCGCAGCCGGCGTCGGCGGCGGCGTCGATGAGGGCGAAGGCGTTGTCGAGGTCGCCGTTGTGGTTGATGCCGATCTCGCCGGTGACGTACACGGGGTGCCCGGGCCCGAGGGGCCGGTCTCCGAGCAGCCGGGTGCGCGGGGCGAGGGTGACGGGACGGACGGGGCGAGCGGCGCTCATGCGATGCGGTTCCTTCGTGAGGGGGACGGTGGAGGCGGGGACAGTGGGGGTGGGGAGGGCAGTGGCGGGGCTGCGGGGGCTCAGGGGTGTGAGGAGGGGGGCGAGCGCTCTGGCGCGGGCGAGGTCGTGGGGGTCGTCGATCTCCAGGACCCGGGCGGCGTCGGTCCGAACGGGCAGGGTGCGCCCGAAGAAGCGGTGCCGCGCCGCCCGGAAGCCCTCGGCCCGCATGGCGTAGGCGGCCCCGGTCTCCAGCAGGTCCTCGGGCCGGTCCTGGCGGCGGGGGCGGTGGGCCTTGTCGTGGTTGACGCCGGTGCCGCCGCCGGTGCCGGCGCGCCAGAGGAAGCCGTGGAAGGGCGCCACGGTCAGGGCGGAGTCGGCGCCCTGTTCGAGGACGGCCGCGGCGACGCCGTCGACGTCCTCGGCGGTGAGGAAGGGGCTGGTGCACTGGACCAGCAGGACCGTGTCCACGACCCTGCCGTGCATCGCCTCGTGGGCGTCCATCGCGTGCAGGACCGCCGTCTCACTGCTGGCGGTGTCGCCGGCGAGGGCGGGCGGCCGCTGGACGACCTCCGCGCCGGCGGCGCGGGCGGCGGCCGCGATGGCGGGGTCGTCGGTGGAGACGAGGACGTCGGTGACGAGGCGGGCGGCCCGGCAGGCGCGGACGGCGCGGGCGACGAGCGGGAGGCCGCCGACGGCCGCGAGGTTCTTGGCGGGTACGCCCTTGGACCCGCCGCGTGCGGGGATGACGGCCAGGACGGCCGGTCCGGCGGACATCGCGTGCTCCTTGGTCGTGTGGTGCTCGGCAGGCCGGCCGGTCACAGCTCCCCCAGCCGGCGGATGGCGGGGGCGACCCGCTGCACGCCGTGGCGGTAGGCGCCGCGCGCGGCGTCGCGCAGGGCGGCGCGCGCGGCGCGGCGGAGCGCG
>NZ_JBFAPH010000063.1:0-22225 GCF_040675635.1 Streptomyces sp. NPDC049577 | reverse complement strand
GAACTCGGCGAGCCGGTCCGCCAGGCCGGGCGGCTCGGCGCGGCCGCGCTCGACGCGCCGGTACGCCATGTACACCTGCTCGGTGAGCGAGTTCCAGGCCCGTACGCGCTCCTGGAAGGCGGCGGCCTCGGGCCAGTGGCCGGGGACGGTGTCGGTGTAGGCGGCGTGCAGGGCGCGGGAGCGGGCCAGCAGCCAGGTCTCCAGGGTGAGCCGGTGCAGCGCGGCGGCCCGGTCGGGGTGCCGTGCGTAGGCGTCGGCGTAGGCGTCCGTTGCGGCCTCGCCGGCGAGGTCGGTGCCGGGGGCGGGGGCCGCGGGGAGCGGGCCGGCGGCGAGCTCGGCGACCAGGACCGGGCCGCGGACGGCGGCCTCGAACTCCTCGGCGTCCAGCGTCCAGGTGCCGGGGCGGGCGCTGCCGTAGGGCGTCTCGTTGTGGTAGGCGTCGGTCACCGTGACGGTACCCGCCCCGGGGCCCGGGGCGGCCAGGAAGCTGTGCTCCAGGTGGCGCTGCCCGAAGTAGGGCACCCAGGGCAGGTGGTAGGCGTCGGCCACCACGTAGCAGCCCTCGCCCGGCCGGACGTCCACGCCGGACGTGGTGCGGAGCGGTGTGCGGACGGTCAGGCCCAGGTGCCGGGCCGCCTCGCCGAGGTGGTGTTCCACGGTGGGCTCGACGGTCGGCAGCCCGTCCGGGCCGGGCGCCGGGCGGAACCGCAGGGTCGCCCCGAGCCGCAGCCCGGTGCCGGGGCCGTGCAGCCGGTCGGCGAGCAGGGCGAGGTTGACCTGGACGCAGTCGAACAGCTCGGCCCGGAAGCGGGGATCGGCGGTCATGACGGCTCCGCCTCCCCGGACTCGGCGGCGTACCCGTCGGCCACCGCCCGGACGAGGTCGGCCACGGTGTGGAAGCCGCGCCCGGCGAAGAGGTCGTCGGGAAGCGCGAAGCCGAGCTCGTCCTCCAGCCGGACGAGGGTGCCGAGCAGTCGCATGGAGTTCAGCCGCAGCCGCTCGCCGGCCAGCGGCTCGTCGTCCGGCAGTGCGGCGCCGGACGGCTCCGCGCCGGACGGCTCCGCCTCGTCGAGCAGGACGCGTTTGACGCGTTCCGCGATGTCACGTCGGGCCAGTCGGATCGTCATGGGAGGGCTCCCGGGGGTGGCGGTTCGGAAAAGGGGGTCAGAGCTCGGCGAGGAACGCGTCGACGTGGCCGAGGAGCGGCCGGACGTGCGGTGCCCGGAAGGCCTCGAAGTGGCCGCAGTCCAGGGACCGCAGGGTCAGGTCGGGCATGCGGCGCAGCCAGGCGGCGACCTGGCGGTCGCGGTCTCCGTTCTCGCAGGTCACCAGGAGGGTCGGGCCCGGGCACGGGTGGTGTGCCGCGTGGTGGCCGGCGCATGCCTGGAGGTGGGCGTCCGCGGTGCGGGCCGCCCGCCGCTCCTCGTCGGCGCCGAGCGGGATCACCGAGGTGCCCAGGATCGACGCCCGCAGGCCGGCGTGCGGGGCGCCGTAGGCGGACCACGGCTCGGCGAAGCTGTCCACCATGGCCACCGCGGGCGCCGTGCCCCGCGCGGCCAGCCGCGCGGACAGCTCCCAGGCGAGCAGCCCGCCCAGGGACCAGCCGATCAGCACGTCCGGCACCCGGGGGAGCGTGTCCAGCAGCTCCAGATAGCGGTCCGTCATGGCGCCGATCGTGCGGTCCGGCTGCTCGCCGGGCAGCAGCCCTGCGGCGCGGATGCCGTGCACCGGGCCGCGCCGGGCCAGCCGGGTCACCAGACCGGCGTACGGGCCGAGGCCGCCGCCCGCCGGGTGCAGCAGGACGCTGTGCAGCGGGCCGGGGCGCCGGCCGAACGGCATGAGCAGCGGCTGGCTGTCGTGGGTGGTCGTCGCGGTCATCGTCAGCCTCCGCTCGCGGCGTTGGCCGGCTGCTGCGCGGCGGCCCGGTCGGTGTGCGGGACCCGCAGCCGGGCGACCACCTCGGCGACGGCGCTCGCGCCGACCACCACGAGGGCCAGGACCAGCGCGATCGTGCCGAAGTCGAGCACGTCCGACAGCCCGCCCGTGAGCAGGGTGCAGACGACCAGCAGCCCGTTGCCGGCGGCGTTGGTGAACGTCGTCACCCCCACCAGCTCGTCGGCCGGGCACTCCTGGATGATGTGCCCCTGCGCCACCGTGAAGGCGAACTCGAAGAGGAACAGGTAGAGGAAGTAGTACACGTACAGGCTCACCGCGCCGGAGGCGAACGGCAGCACGACCATCATCACCGCCGTCGCCGCGTTGACCAGCGCCCCCCGGTACGGGCCGAGGTCGATCTTCCGCAACAGCACCGGCACCGCGACCGAGCCCAGGACGAGCGCCAGACCGCTGACGATCTGGAGGTTCATCACCGCCGTGTCGCCCAGGTCCAGTACCCGGATGGGCAGCACCGTGCGGGCCGCGCTGTGGAAGCCCTGGAACACCCCGACGGCCGCGATCAGATACACCACCGCGAGGGCCAGTTGCCGCCGTCCGCGCAGCGCCCCGCCGACCTGGCGCAGCACGCCCTTGCGCGCACCGGACTGTGCGCGGGGGGCCGACACGGCGGGCAGCAGGCGGTAGCAGCAGGCCGACACCACGAACGTGCCGGCGTCGATGGCCGCCGCGACGACCACCGGGACGTGCCCGGCCAGCAGGCTGCCGAGCACACCGCCGGCCGCGCTGCCCAGGTAGTAGGAGTTGTTGAACGTGTAGGACGCCAGCTTCAGTTGCGGCCCGTCGAACAGCTGCCGGGCGTAGACCACGCGGGCCGTCTTGGTGATGCCCTCCAGCAGTCCGCGCACCAGGAAGCAGGCCAGCAGCGGCACGACCAGGTCGTGGGCGAGCAGGAAGCCGATGCCCAGCGAGACCGCCGCCCCGCCCAGTTCGCCGCAGACCACCGTGCGGCGCAGCCGCGCGCCCTCGCAGGCGCGGCGGATCAGGCCGACGAGGAGGATCGGCAGGACCCACTGGAAGCCGAAGACGGCCGAGGCGCCGAAGCCGGACCCGTTCTCCGTCAGCAGGCTGGAGGAGACGGTGAGCAGCAGGAAGAAGGTGCCGGTGGAGCTGATGAGCATGGCGGCCCACAGCACCAGGAAGCGTGACGAGGTGAACAGCTTCAGGCGTTCGGCACGGCCGGCCGGGGCGGTACCGCTCATGACGGCACCTCCGACGGGGCGACCGGGGTCAGGGCGAGGTCCAGCAGCTTCCCGATCTCCGCGCGGATGCCGGCGACCTTCGCCTCGGCCTCCGTGAAGCCTTCGGCGGTCACCCGCACCACGCCGTGGGTGGTGAAGTTGCCGTCCATGGGGGCGAGCCGCATGCCGGGGGCGATCGACGAGGAGCCGGAGTGCAGCCGGGGCCGGAACGCCTCGAACCAGTCGGCCGGCAGGTCCTGCCGCACGGTGTGTTCCTCGTCCACGGCCAGGAAGCTGTGGCTGGCGGCTCGCCGCACGGGGAACGGCCCGGCCGGCACGGGATTGCCCTCGAACAGCTCGACGAGCACCTCGAAGAGGTCGCAGTCGGTCGCGGCGCGGATGACCTCGGGGACGGTCCCGCCGGCGACGCGGGGGTTGACCTCGACCAGCCGGAAGCCGTCGCGGGTGAGGATGACCTCGGCGTGGAAGATGCCGAGGTCCAGCCCGAGCGCCCGGCAGACCCGCACGGCGTACTCGCCGAGCCCCCGCTCGTCCTCGGGGCCGAGCCCGGACGGCACGGTGGAGCCCAGCTCCAGCACCGGGTTGTCCCGGCCCGTCTTGCGGCGCACGGCCGCCAGGACGGTGAACGCGGTGCCGTCGGTGGCCACTTCCACGGAGAAGAGCGGCCCGACGGCCACCTCCTCGATGATGAACCGGCCGTCGACGTGGTAGGCGAGGCCGGGTTCGAGGGCCTCCCGGCGGGCGGTGGCCTGCCGGAAGTAGTCCGCCATCTCCTCCGGCGAGTGGACCATCGCGGTGACCGTCTTGGCCAGCCCGCTCACCGGCTTGACCACCACGGGGTAGCCGATGCGCTCCCCGGCCTCCAGGGCCGCGCCGGCCTCGGTGACCACCGCGTACTCCACGCTGGGGATCCGCTGCTCGCGCAGGATCCGGCGGCAGGCCTCCTTGTCGCGGGCCGCGTCGATGCCCGCCCGTGAGGTGCCGCGCGCGCCGGCGGCCTCGGCGAGGGCGGCGGCCGGGACGACGCACGGGTGCATGGTGGTCAGCGCGGCGTCGATGTCCGCGAGCCGCACCCCGGCGGCCTCCAGCGCGGCGATGACGGACGGGAGGTCGTGCGGGTCCTCCACCCGGATCGCCCGGTCGGCCAGCTCGCGGCTGTGCCGCCGCTGCTCGGGCGTGGCGAAGAAGTCGTAGCGGGGCGACCACACCAGCGTGGTCGTGTGGCCCTTCTTGCGGGCGTACTCCAGGGCCCGGTTGCCCAGTCCGGAGCACTCGACGAACACCAGGTGGCTCATGACCGGCCTCCCTTCGCCGCGGCGTGCAGACCGGCCTCCAGGTCGGCCTTGAGGTCCGCGGTGCCCTCCAGGCCGACCGAGAAGCGGATCAGGCCGGGCGTGACGCCCGCCGCCAGCCGCTGCTCGGGCGTGAGCTGGTAGTGGGTGGTGCTGGCGGGGTGGATGACCAGGCTGCGGACGTCACCGACGTTCGCGAGGTGGCTGATCAGCCGCAGCTCGTCGACGAACCGGGCGCCCGCCGTCAGACCGCCGACCAGCTCGAACGAGACGACCCCGCCCGCGCCGCGCGGCAGCATCCGCCGGGCCGTGCCGTACCAGGGGCTGGAGGACAGGCCCGGGTAGTGCACCGCCGTGACCTCCGGCCGGCCCTGGAGCCAGCGGGCCAGCTCCAGCGCGCTCTCGGAGTGCCGGGCCATGCGCAGCGACAGCGTCTCCAGGCCCTGGAGCACCAGGAAGCTGGTCAGCGGCGTGGTCGCCGGGCCGAAGTCGCGCAGCAGCCGCATGCGCAGCCGCCTGGCGTACGCGCCGGGCCCGTGCTCGTCCCAGAACCGCAGGCCGTGGAAGCTCGGGTCGGGCTCGTTGAAGCGCGGGAAGCGGTCGGCGTGCGCCCCGAAGTCGAACGTCCCGCAGTCGACGACGATCCCGCCGATCACCGTGCCGTGCCCGGAGAGGAACTTCGACGTGGAGTGCACCACGACGTCGGCGCCCAGCTCGGCCGGCCGCAGCAGGTACGGGGTGAGGCCGGTGTTGTCGAGGACGAACGGCACCCCGGCCTCGTGCGCGACGTCCGCGACGGCCCGCACGTCGATCAGGTTGTTGCGCGGATTGCCGATGGTCTCGCCGAAGACGGCCTTGGTGTTGGGCCGGATGGCGCGGCGCCAGGCGTCCGGGTCGTCGGTGTCGTCGACGAACGTCGTCTCGATGCCGTACTCGGGCAGGGTGTGGCGGAAGAGGTTGGACGTGCCGCCGTAGAGCGCGGAGCTGGAGACCACGTGGTCGCCCGCCCCCGCCAGGTTGAGCAGCGCCAGCGCGACCGCCGCGTGCCCCGAGCCCAGGGCCACCGCCTCGACGGCGCCCTCCAGCGCGGCGACGCGGGTCTCCAGCGCCTCGTGCGTCGGGTTCTGGATGCGGGTGTAGATGTTCCCCTTCTCCTCCTGGTTGAACAGCCGCGCCGCGTGGGCGGTGTCCCGGAAGACGAAGGAGCCGGTCTGGTAGATCGGTACGGCCCGGGCGCCGGTCGTGGGGTCCGGTGCCGTGCCGGCGTGTATCTGGCGGGTCTCGAAGGACCACGTCGTATGGTCGGCCAGATCCGGTCCGGGAGGTCCGGAGATTCCGCCGCTCATTACTGCTCCCTGAATTCGCTTTGTTATTGCAGAGACGGGTGGTGGGGGGATGGAGAGGTCCGGGATTTCGGATCAGCGGAGTACGTCCGCGAGTACGGCGCGCACCTGTTCGTCCTCGACGAGGAACGCGTCGTGGCCGATGGGGGAGTCGATGACACCGAAATGGGAGCAGTGCGGCAGGCTTTCGGCGAGCGCGCGCTGCTCGTGCAGCGGGAAGAGACGGTCACTGGGAATGCCGGCCACCACCGAGCGGGCGCGCACCCGCCGCAGGGCGGCCGCCACGCCGCCGCGGTCCCGGCCGACGTCGTGGTGGTTCATGGCCTCGGTGAGCGTGACGTAGCTGCCGGCGTCGAAGCGCCGCACGAGTTTGTCCGCGTGGTGGTCGAGATAGGACTCGATCGCGTACCGGCCGCAGTCCTGCGACCGGCGGCCGAAGCGCTGGTCCAGCTCGTGCTCGCCCCGGTAGGTGATGTGGGCGATGCGGCGGGCGATGCCCAGGCCGTGGTGCGGGCCCTGGCCGGGCGGGGCCTCGTGGTAGTCGCCGCCGCGCCAGCCGGGATCGCTGCGGATGGCCAGCAACTGCGGCGCCGACCAGGCGATCTGCGTCGCCGAAGCGGCGGCCGAGCAGGCCAGCAGGCCCAGCGTGCGGACCCGCTCCGGGTGGCCGACCGCCCACTCCAGGGCCCGCATGCCGCCCATCGAGCCGCCGATCACCGCCGCCCAGGACTCGACGCCCAGCGCGTCGGCCAGCGCCACCTCGGCGTTGACCTGGTCCCGCACCGTGATGGCCGGGAACCGGCTGCCCCACGGCCGGCCGTCGGGGGCCGCCGAGGCCGGCCCGGTGCTGCCCTGGCAGCCGCCCAGCACGTTGGGCGCCACGAGAAACCAGCGGTCGGTGTCCAGCGGCTTGCCGGGCCCCACCCAGTGGTCCCACCAGCCGGGCGTCGGATGCCCCGGCCCGGGCGGCCCGCTCACATGGCTGTCCCCGGTCAGCGCGTGCAGCAGCAGCACGGCGTTCGACCCGTCCGGCGCCGGCCGCCCCCACGTCTCGTAGGCGATGCGCACCCCGGGCAGCTCCCCACCCGCCTCCAGCCGCAGCGGCGAGGCCAGCGTGACCCACTTCCTGCGCCCGGCCGGCTTCCCCTCGCACCACGCTCCTGACGGGGGAGGTGGGGCTTCGGTTGCGAGGGATAAAGAACTGGTGCGCTGAGTCATTAGTTTTTCCATGGCTTGGCCTCTTGGCTTCCGTTCAGGCCCGATCGAAGGTCATTTCGCTCGGAACGCCGGCAGGAGAGCGTTCGACGGAAATCCTGTTGGCGCGGATTCCCGACGGCCAAGGCGGCCCGGAAA
The DNA here is from genome assembly GCF_040675635.1 of Streptomyces sp. NPDC049577. Lineage (NCBI taxonomy): Bacteria > Bacillati > Actinomycetota > Actinomycetes > Kitasatosporales > Streptomycetaceae > Streptomyces > Streptomyces sp. NPDC049577. The sequence continues at coordinate 15,082 of NZ_JBFAPH010000063.1, read as the reverse complement.
ACAATGTCAGTTGACGGCGGACATGACATGGCGCGGCGGCTCGTTCGTCACGTACCGGGTGGTCGGACGGCCGGCCTCGCCCCCGGCGTCACCCGGTAGGGGCAGGATGGCCGGTGAGGCCTGCATGCGGGGTGGCGGGCGCGCTATGGTGATGGAGCCTGGCGCTCGTGGCCGGGCCGTACGGCTTCGGACCGGATCTTCCGGGTCGTACGGGAACGGAAGAAGGGCCCCGCCCGGACCGGAATTCCAGACGAGGCCCCAGGGCTTGTGGCCCTCGGCTTGGGTCGTGCTAGCCGAGGGTCAGCCCCTCCGCATCCACTCCCTCACCTTCCGCGCGATGCGCTTCCAGATCGACGGGCGTGGCTTGCGGTGGCGTCCGGTCACGGAGCGCCCCCCTTTCGACGCGGCCAAGATCCGGTGACCGCTACCGGAGGAACCCGATGTCCGGGCCCCCCGCGAACCGACGAACAGTCGGTCCCTCCATGAAGGGGGGCGCCCCGAAGGACGCCACGGCACACATTACGCCCAGCGGTTGCCAACTCCGCCCGTAAGTAAGGAATATCGCCGGATCAGGTGAAAATGGAACCGCGCTACAGCGCCCGCCCCAGCGTCACCCCCGCGTACGCCGCCGCGAGGCCGAGGGCCACGCTCGCCGCCGCGTTCGCCAGTGCGTAACCCCTCGCGCCGTCCTCCGCCAGGCGCAGGGTCTCGTACGAGAACGTCGAGTACGTCGTCAGGGCGCCGCAGAAGCCCGTGCTCAGCAGGAGGCGCAGGCGTTCCGGGGCCGCCGCGCCCGTCAGGGTGCCGAGGATCAGGCAGCCCACGACGTTGACGACGAAGGTGCCCCAGGGGAAGACGGAGTCGTGCCGGGACTGCACGGCGCGGTCGGTGAGGTAACGCAGGGGGGCGCCCACCATCGCGCCGGCGATGACGAGGAGCCAGTTCACGGGGTGCGTGTCCCCCGCTCCCGGTGGTGCAGGACCGCCACCTCGTCCAGCAGGACCAGCCCGCCGCGCATCTCGTCGGCCAGCTCCTCCAGTTCGGGCAGGAACGCCCGTACCCGCTCCTCCGTGTCCACGATCACCACCGCGACCGGCAGGTCCTCGCTCAGTGACAGCAGCCGCGAGGTGTGGATCCGCGAGGACGCGCCGAAGCCCTCGATGCCGCGGAAGACGCTCGCGCCCGCGAGGCCGGCCGCGTGCGCGCGGTGGACGATGTGGGAGTAGAGGGGGCGGCCGTGGGAGGTGTCGGACTCGCCCAGGAGGACCGTCACCCGCAGCGCGTTGCCCTGGAGCCTCATCCGCGCCTCCCGGTCAGCAGCCGCCGGGTGAGCGCGGCGGCGGCCCACACCGCCGCCAGCGCGGCGAGCAGCGTGCCGGCCGCGTAGGCGACGCCCGTCGCCACCCGCCCGGTGTCGAACAGCTGCTGGGTCTCCACCGCGTAGGTGGAGAAGGTGGTGAAGCCGCCGAGCACCCCCGTGCCCAGGAAGGGGCGGGTCAGCCGGTGCGCGGTGGGGCGCTCGGCGATGCTCACCAGCAGGACGCCGATCAGGGCGCAGCCGAGCGCATTGATCAGCAGGGTCGTCCAGGGGAAGTGCCCCGGGGCGGTCGGCCACAGCAGCCCCGCGCCGTGGCGCGCGACCGCGCCGATCGCGCCGCCGGCCGAGACCGCGCAGACCACCGGCCCCTGGCCGGGGGCGGCGGTGCGCCGGGGAACGGGCGGGGCGTCCGCCGTCACCGCTGGTCGTGTGGGAGCCACGAGGCCCAGGCTAGCCCCCCGCGACCCCGACGGCCGCCAGCACCGCCTCCGCGCGGTCCGCGTCCATCAGCCACTCGCGGTAGCCCGCGGGGTCGGCGAAGCCGTTGACGTAGCGGTGGGCGATGTCCGGGTGCTCGGCGGCCGCCGTCAGCAGTCGCCGGACGTGCTCGGGCAGCGGCGACAGGAGCAGGTTGGTGAAGGCGTTGACGTGCCGCGCGTGCTCCCAGTACGCCGCGAACGCCTCGTGCATCCAGGCCCGGTCGAAGGCCGCGTCGCCCCGCTGAAGGATCGAGGCCAGGTAGTGCGCCGCGCTGCGCGCCGCGTTGTTGGCCCCCTGCCCGCTGATGGGGTCGTTCAGCACGACCGCGTCCGCCATGCCCAGCACGTGCAGCCCGTCCCCGACCTCGGCCACCGGATGCCGGACGATCGGTGAGACCGCGCCGGCCAGCCCGGCCCCCGCGTCCGTCGGCTCGGCACCGGAGAGCAGCGCGGCCTCCCACGGCGCGTACGTCGCCAGCAGCTCGCGCGAGCGCGCCAGCAGCGCGCCCGGATCGGAGCCCGTCTCGCGCCAGCAGTCCAGCGGACCGCCCGGCACGCCCTCCCACAGCAGGATGTGGCACGCGCCCGAACCGGTGAGCGCGGGCAGCACGAAGAACTCGCCGATCTCCGGGAAGGAGCACATGCGCAGACAGGACGGCGGCAACTGCTGGTACGGCGCCATTCCGTGCACGTACACGCACGCCACGACCCGGCGCGGGCCGTCGAACGGGCTGTGCCGCTCGTCCCGGCCGAAGATCCGCGACAGCGGGCCGGCCCCGGTGGCGACGACCGTCAGATCGTGCGCGGCCGCCAGCGGCGCCAGCTCCTCCGGGGCGAGCGAGCGGTACTCCACCCGGCCGCCGCGCTCCGACAGGAGCTCCAGCCACCGCGCCGTCTTCACGCGCTGGTCGACCGACTGGGCGGGCGCGTCCAGCGGGGCGGTGATCGTGCGCACCACCGAGCCCGGCGGGCTGACGGTCGCCAGGCAGACCCCGTCGATCCGCGGCACCGCGCCGTCCCACAGGTTCAGCCCCGCCGCCCGCTCCAGGGCCAGCGCCGGCCCGTACATCAGCTGCGTGGACATCACCCGGCCCGTCCGCAGCTCCTCGGGCGCACGGGCGGAGACCACCGTCACCTCGTACCCGGCGGCCCGTAGGCCCAGGGCCAGTTGCAGGCCCGCCTGGCCCGCGCCCACGATCGCGATCCGCCGCATCCTCCGCCTCCCGCGTCCGTCCACCGGAACCCCACCCGTTGTAGCCGCGGGCGCCACACCCTGTACAGACGGCACACGAGGGAAGATCCGCGGGCGGCGCACCCGCCGTCCGGGGGCTCGCGAAACCGAGGGTCTGTCAGGTCGGTGGTGGGCGCAACGAACTGCCCGCCGCGAGGCGCTTCACATCGGTGCTGGTCAGCGCGGGGGCGCACAGGGGCGCACACGGCGCGCACGCCGAGTTGGCAGGAAACCGGCGCTTCCGCCACGCCGTGTTGGGCAGTCTTTCGCCGGTCACCCCTCCGCCGTCGTCGAGCGGGGCCGCGGCCCGTCAGGCACGGTCGATGACCACTACCGATGCAGGGAGGTACACGATGACGAAGCAACCGCCGCTGCCGCGCTCCGTCGCGCCCCGGAACCCGTGCCCGCAGCGGCAGCGCGCCGAGCTGCTCGACCGGGTCGAGGAGCGGCTGCGCGGTCTGTTCCAGGAGGAACACCGCCTGTGGCGCACCGCCGACGCGCGCGGCGCCGGGCTGATCGAATCCCTCGCCGAGCTCGTCGGTGCCGGGAGCGACCGGGTGCGCCCGGTCATCTTCCTCACCGGCTACCTCGCGGCGGGCGGCGACCCCGAGGCGCCCGAGCCGATCGACGCGGCCGCCGCGCTCGAACTCCTCGACACCTGCACCCTCATCCGCGGCGACGTCCGGGACAACGCCGCCCTGCGGAACGGCATACCCACCCTGCACATCAGCCGCGCCGCCGAGCACGAGCGCGGCGGCTGGGCGGGGGAGCCGCGCCGCTTCGGCGACTCCAGCGCCACCCTCGCCGGAGACCTGGCGCTCGCCCTCGCCGACCGCCTCGCCTGCGGGCTGCCCGACGAACCCCGGCGGATCTGGGACGAACTGCGGCTGGAACGCACCATCGGCAGCTACGCGCACGAGGCCGCGACCGCGGAGTACCTGGACGACCCCTGGCCCGGGCGCTGCGTGTCCGGCTGCGACCGGGGCTGCACGGCCGGCTGGTACTGCCTGCGGCATCCCCTGCGCATGGCCGCCGCGCTCGCCGCGCGCCCCGACCTCGACGCCTCGTACGACGCGTACGCGCGTCCCCTGCACGCCGCCTGGCGGCTGCGCGGTTTCCTCGACGGCGGGCCGGAGTACGCCTGGGACGCGCAGCTGCTGCGCGAGATCCTGGTGGCCCCGGAGGAGCTGGACGACACCGAGCGCGTGATCGGCGAGCTCGTCGAGCGGTCCTGCCGTACGGCCGCCACGTCCCCGCTGGCCTCCGGCTGGCACGAGGAGCTGGCGACGTTCGCCACGCGCGTGGCCGCGCTCGACGGATGACCGGCGGGGCTCAGCCCCGGCGGCGGCGCGGCAGTAGTTTGCCGAGCGTCTGGGCGGCGGGCGTCTGCTTGAGGACGAAGATGGTGGCGATGGAGGTGGCGGGCACCCCACAGACCACGCAGCCGTAGCCCGCCTCGCCCATATGGGCCATTTCGTAACCCAGCTTCAGGAACGCCAGGACGAGACCGCCCGCGACGAGAATTCCCAGTGCGGTGGTCGCATTACTGAGAATTCCCTCCAGGCGTTGGGTGCGGGCCTGGTAGTTCATGGCCCGCACGGCCCTGCGCAGACTGCGCGGCGGTACGCCGTCGAGCATTTTCGCCAGCTCGATGAGCTGATCGAGCCGGTCCTCGGATCTTCCGTCCGGGAGTTTTCCGGTGGCCGCCGCCCCCACCGTTCCGGTGCCGTTCGCCGCGGCCGTTCCCGTGCCGGTCACCGGGCCGGCGTCGGTTCCGTTGGTGTCCGATATCAATGCGTCTCACTCCCCACGTCCGAGGGTTGCCGGCGCAGTGCCCTGGCCATCAGCTGGAGCTCGGCCGCGCGGTGGAAGGTGAGGCGCGCCCGCCGGACCCGCGCCGCGCGGACCGCGGACCGCCGCCGGGCGGCGGCGAGCAGCAGGGCGAGCGCGACGGCGCCCCAGCAGGCGGACCCGGCGCCGACGGCCACCACGGGCCACACGGCGTCGCTGGAGAAGGCCACCGCGCCGAACACCGGCGTCGCGCCGAGGGTCAGCCCGAGGGCCGTCAGGCCGGCGAACCCCAGACCGGCGCGGCTCCGCCGGGGGCGCACCGCGCGGGCCCTGACGGCGGTGAGCCGCCGGTCCTCCTCCGCCCGCAGCGCCGCGACGAGGGCGCCGACCCGGTCCCCGAGGTCGGGCACCCGCCGGGCGGCGAGCGGTGGGCGGGGGCGGGCGGGCAGCACCTGCCCGGTCGGATCGAGGACGCTGCGTATACCTAAGAAAAAATCATTGACGAGCATGGGAGCCCCCCGAGCCGCGATGGATTCCAGCCAAAGTTAGCAGAGCTTCAACAGGCCGGGAATCGCTTGCGCATGATTGGGCCTTATCATCTCGCGATGATCCCCAGATATTGATTTAAGAAACGATTCTGCGCCCTTCGCGGGGTCGCCGGGCAAGCCGCGTCATGACCGTTTCGGGGTCATTCGACGCGTCCTCCAGTTCGAATTCCAGGGTGGCCGGCGACCTGCTCCGGATGGACGAACCGGCAGGTCACCCGGACGCTTCGTAAACGAAACCTTTGAGTTGCCCGGGCGTTTATCCGGGCTCCCGGGCCGCAGTGACCGGGAGCCCGTCCCGACCGATGTACGACCAGCAAAGGTGTCTGTCCATGTCACGAATCGCAAAAGCCGCGGTGGCCACGGCCGCCGTCGGTGCCACGCTCGCCGCGGCCGCCGGAAGCGCGGTCGCCGACGCCGACGCCGGAGGCGTCGCCCAGCACTCTCCGGGTGTCATTTCGGGCAACGTCATCCAGGTCCCGATCCACGTCCCGATCAACATCTGCGGGAACAGCATCGACATCATCATCGGGCTGCTCAACGCGACGTCCGGCAACGTCTGCATCAACGACTGACGTACCGCCGGCTCCGTCCGGCCCCGTGTGGCGCCCCCGGCTCCGGCCGGCGGGCGCCACGCGTATGACGTCCCGTCCGCCGGGTCATCATTACTGTGCGCACGGGACTGCGCGCACGGGGAGACCCGCCAGGGGGAGCACAGGGGGATTCAAGGGGGGCGGCACCATGACGACGGCCGGAGGTTCCGCGTCGCGCCGGGCCCAGGAGGCCCGGCGGCAGGAGAGGGAGCTGCGCGAGCAGCTGGCGGCGGCCCAGCGGGAGGCACGCCGGTGGGAGGCCGCGAGCGAGGGGGAACGCCGGGTCGCGGCCCAGCTGCTGATGCTCACCCGGCGCGGCTGGCGGCTGCTGGTGGACCGCCGCTGGCCGGGCACGCGATCGGCCAACGTCGACATGCTGCTGGTCGGACCGGGCGGGGTCTTCGTCGTCGACGTCAAGAACTGGCGGGACGCCCCCGTCGTCTCCGACGGCCGGCTCATGGCGGGCGGGCAGCGCCGCGACACCGAGATCGGCAAGCTCCTCGCCGTCACGCGCGTGGCGGAGGGCGCGGTCGCCTCGCTCGGACTGTCGCCCGTGGCCGTGCAGCCGCTGATGGTCTTCGCCGGACGCTCCTGCGACGGCTCCCTCGGCCGGGTACGGCTGCTCGGCGAGCGCGAGGTGGGCCCGAAACTGCTCGCCGCCCGCGCACGGCTGAGCGCGCCCGGGGTGCGCGCGACGGCGAACCACCTGGAGGAGGTCTTCCCGGCCTACGAGAACTCCTCCGTGCGCGACGGGCCGGCACCCGCCCCCGCCGCGGCGGACGACGCGCTGTTCGACCTCGACGGGCTGCGCGAGGCCGCCCTGAACGCCGCCCGGAGCGGTCCGATCGAGCAGTGGATGACCTTCCTCCACCCCGATCAGGTCGCCCTCGTGCGCCGCAACTGGTCGGGCCCGGCCCGCATCAGCGGCCCGGCCGGCACCGGCAAGACCGTGGTCGGCCTGCACCGCGCCGCGCACCTCGCCCAGCGCACCAGCGGCCGCGTCCTGTACGTCACCTTCGCCGCCAACCTGCCGCGCGTGCAGAGCACCTTCCTGCACACGATGTCCCCGGCCGTCGCCGACCGCGTGGAGTTCCGCAGCCTGCACTCCTGGGCCCAGCGCTTCCTCGACGAACGGGGCGTGCCGCACCGGCTGAACCGCGACCGCGCGGAGGACGCCTTCAGCCGCGCCTGGCTGCACCGCGGCCGGCCCAGCGTGCTGTCCGCCATCGACCCCTCCTCGCGCTACTGGCGCGAGGAGATCGACTACGTCATAAAGGGCCGCGGCATCACCCGCTTCGAGGAGTACGCCACGCTCCGCCGCGTCCGCCGCCGGACGAACCTGCGGCGCGCGCACCGGGAGGCGGTCTGGGCGCTGTTCGAGGAGTACGAGCGCGCCCGCACCGAGCGCGGCGTGCACGACTTCAACGACATCCTCAGCCTCGCCCTCGCCGAGGCGCGGTCCCGGCCCGGCCGCTCGCCGTACGCCGCCGTGATCGCGGACGAGGTGCAGGACCTCACGCTCGTCGGCGTGCGGCTGCTGCACGCGCTCGTCGGCGACGCGCCCAACGGCCTGCTGCTCGTCGGGGACGGCCAGCAGGCCGTCTACCCCGGCGGCTACCGGCTCGCCGACGCCGGCATCGACGTGCGCGGCGACCGCGGTCAGGTGCTGCGCGTGAACTACCGCAACGCCAAGCACATCCTCGACGCCGCGCTGGCCGTCGTCGCCGAGGACGCCTTCGACGACATCGACGGCAGCAGCAGCCCGGGCCGCCGCGAGGTCGACCTCACCTACCACGGCGGCCAGGTCGTGCGCTGCCTCAGCCGCACGCCCGCCGAGCAGGACGCGGCACTGCTCGCGGCCCTGCGCGAACGCGGCCCGGCCGGCTGGCCCGACTCGGCCGTCCTGTGCCGCTCCAACCGCGAACTGGGCCGCTACCACCGGCTGCTCACCCGCGCCGGCGTGCCGGTGTGCCCGCTGGAGCACTACGACGGGCTGCCGGTCGAGGGGGTCAAGCTCGGCAGCTACCACAAGGCCAAGGGCCTGGAGTTCAAACACGTCTACCTGCCCGACCACGACGCCCCCGCGACCCCCGTGACACCCGCGGTCGACGCCGACATCGCCGAGGAGCTCCGCGAGCTCTTCCGCGCCCAGCTCTTCGTCGCGATGACCCGGGCCCGTGACAGCCTCTGGCTGGGCTCGGTCGTGCGCGACGCGCCACCGGGGCTCGGCTGACGTCCGGGCGGCGTCCGGGCGGCGTCCGGGCCGGCGTCCGGACCGGCGTCCGGGCCCGCGTCCGGTTGGACAGGAACTGACCGAAAATTGGGGTGAAGACTCGGACATTGCACGGTATTCTGCGCCAGGAGGCCGGCGTTCATCGGACCCGTCCCGGCATCCCACCCGACCCGGAACGCCCCTTCATGCGACTGATTCACGTGCGCCTGCGGACCCACCGGACGCTGCCGCACCCCGACACCATCGCGGCCTGGCTGAAAGGCGCGTGCGCCCCGGCGGACGGGCTGGAGCACGTGAGCGTCCACGTGACCGGCAGCGGGGAGCTCACCCTCGGGCTCTTCCTCGGCGTCCCGGACCTGCTGGAGGCCGAGCGCTCGGCCCTCCGGCTGGCCCGGCTCTCCCTGCGCGGGGGGCCGTTGCGGGATTCCGTGCTCGTCGCCTGCGGCGCCGTGCTGGTGCCCTCCTACTACGACCGGCTGCTCGCCGGTGCCCCGTTCGAGGACGGAACGGGTCAGGACCGCAAGCGTCCAGGAGACCTGCCTTCAGATCGGCCGGATGTGGCGCAAGACTGAGCCGCCCGGAGGCCGGCATCGCCCGGCCGCCGGGCGGTTCCAGTCTTAGGGGGAAAGTCCACAGTGCTTGGTTCGCAGACGACGCAGACGGCGGGCGGAGACATCGCAGGCATCATCCGGGACGCGCGGGCCCGCTGCGGGGTCAGCCAGCGGGCGGTGGTGGAGAGATCCGGCATCAGCCTGCGCACGCTGCGCGAGATCGAGCAGGGCCGGGTCCGCGCCCCGCGCGCCAGCTCGCTCAGACGGCTGGCGGAAGTGCTGCACGAGCCCCGCCTGTTCACCCACATGACCGGCGAGACGCTGCGCGGCGAGGCCGTCTACACGGCCGACGACCCGCTGCTGCTGGGCGTCCTCGGCCGGCTGTCGGTCACCCGGGGCGCGGCCGAGCTGGCCGCCGGCACCCCGAAGCAGCAGAGCCTGCTCGGCCTGCTGGCCCTCCGCGCCAACCAGGTCGTCGAACGGGACGAGATCGTCGACATCCTCTGGGGCGACGACATCCCCGACTCCTTCGGCCAGTTGATCCACACCTACGTCTACCGCATCCGCCAGCTGCTGGACGCGCACATTCCCGCCACGGGCGGACGCATGCTCCTCGCCCGCCGCGCCACCGGCTACGAGCTCCAGGTGCCCGAGCGCGGCCGGCTCGACCTGCTCGAATTCCGCCGGCTGGCCCGGCAGGCGGCCGACATGCGCACCCTGGACGACCCCGAGACCGAACTCGACCTGCTCGGCGCGGTCCTGTCGCTGTGGCGCGGACCGGTGCTGGAGGGCATGCCGGCCGGGCTGCGGCAGCACCCCGTCGCCGTGGAGGCCGCCCAGCAGCGGGTGGCCTGCGCGCTGCGCTTCGCCGACCTCGTCCTCCCGCGGGGCCGGTACGACGAGGTCATCGACCAGCTCGCGCCGATCGCCCGCGCCAACCTCCTGCACGAGGGCGTGCACGCCCGCCTCGTCACGGCGCTGGCCGGCTCGGGACAGCGGGCCGCCGCGCTGGAGACCTTCGCGGCCGTCGACCGGCGGCTGCGCAACGACAGCGGCATCGGCGCCGGCGAGGAGCTGCGCACCGCACAGCTCGCCATCCTCAAGGCCGACGAGGAACGCCCCGTGCGGACGCCCGCGCGCATCCCCGCCGGCGAACCCCTCCGCCCGCTCCAGCTGCCGGTGGGCATCCGCGACTACGTCGACCGCGCGGAGCAGCAGCGGATCCTGCACCACCTCACCGGCCGGGGGCCGCAGGTGGCGTTCGGCGCGGCGCCCATCGCCGCGCTCTACGGACCGGCCGGCGCCGGCAAGTCGATCCTCACCGCCCGCATCGCCGCCTCCGCGCGGGGCGCCTTCCGGGACGGCGTGCTCCATGCCGAGCTGCGCGGCGGCGGACCGGACGAGATCCGCGTCCTGCTCGGCCGCTTCCTCGCCGCCCTCGGGGTGCCGGCCGAGTCCGTACCCGACGCCCTGCCGGGCCGGATCGCCCTGTACCGGGCGCTGCTGGCCAAGCGGCAGGTCCTCGTCGTCGTCGACGACGTGCCCGGCGAGCAGGCCGTGCGCCCGCTGGTGCCCGGGGGCGTGACCAGCGCTCTGCTCGTCGCCGGCCGCACCCCGCTGTCCGGACTGGAGGGCGCCCGGCACTTCCGGGTCTCCCCGTTCGACGACGAGCAGGCGACGACCCTGCTCGCCCGGATCGCGGGGGAGTCCCGGGTCCTCGCCGAGCGGGCCGCCGCCGAGCGGATCGCCCGGCTGTGCGGGCACCTGCCGCTGGCCCTGCGGATCGCCGGCATGCGGCTGGCCGCCCGCCCGCACTGGACGCTGGAGCGTCTCGCGCGGCGGCTGGAGGACGAGGAACACCGCCTCGACGAGCTGGCCATGGGCGACCTCGACGTCCGCGAACGGCTCGGCAGCGGGCTCGCGGCGCTCGACCCCCGGCTCAGCGAGGCGCTGCGCACGCTCGCCGCCCGCGGGACGTCCTTCACCATCCCGGGCGCCGCCGAGGCCCTCGGCCGCCCGCCGCGCGAGGCCGAGGACGTCCTGGAGGCCCTGGTCGACCGCCAGCTCCTGGAGGGCCCGGCCCGCTCCGGCGGGGAGTACGCCTTCCCGCCCCTGACCCGCATCCACGTCCGCGAGACGGCGGCGGCCTGAGGGGTCAGGAACACCACTCCTTGACCTTGGCGATCAGCTGCGCCTCCGTCTCGCCCTCGCCCGGCACCGGGACGACCTGGAGGTGGGTCACCCCGGCCGCCCGGTAGGCGGCGACGCGGTCCTTCACATAGCTCTCCGGGCCGCACAGCGTGGTGGCCTCCAGCAGGGCGTCCGGCACGGCCGCCGCCGCCCCGGCCCGGTCGCCCGCGAGGTACAGCCGCTGGATGGCGGCCGCCTCGCGGGCGTAGCCGTAGCGGCAGACCAGATCGTGGTAGAAGTTGTGCCCCGGGGCACCCATGCCGCCGATGAACAGGGCGAGTTGGCCCCGGGCGAGCTCGCGGGCGCGGGCCGCGTCCGGGCCGATGGCGAGCAGCCCGCCCGCCGAGATGCGCAGCGGGCCGAGCCGGGGGTCCCGGGCGGCCGCCCCGGCCGCCAGGCTCGGGCCCCACACCTGCTCGCACCACTCGGGCACGAAGAACATCGGCAGCCAGCCGTCGGCCGTCCCGGCCGCCATGCGCACGTTCTTCGGGCCCAGCGCCGCCACCCACACCGGCACGTCGGGCCGGACCGGCTCGGTCAGCAGCCGCATCGGGATGCCCAGGCCCAGCGCGCCGCCCTCGCCCTTCGGCAGCGGCATCCGCACCGTGCGGCCGTCGTACGTCACGGGCTTCTCGCGCCGCCACAGGGCGCGCATCACGTCGATCGTCTCCCGGGTGCGGGCGACGGGCGCGCAGTACGGCACGCCGTGCAGGCCCTCGACGACCTGCGGCCCCGAGGCGCCGACGCCCAGGTGGCAGCGGCCGCCGGAGAGGGCGTCGACACCGGCCGCGGTCATGGCGAGCACGGCGGGGGTGCGGGTGAAGGCCGACAGGATGCCGGAGCCGATGCCGATCCGCTCGGTGCGGGCGGCGATGAAGCCCATGAAGCTGGGGGCGTCGAAGCCGTACGCCTCCGGCACCCAGATCAGGTCCAGGCCCGCCTTCTCCAGCTCCGTCACGTTCCGCGCCGCCGCGACGATGTCGCCGTCGTACCGCAGCTGCATGGAGATCTGCATGTCGAATGGCTCCCGGGGCGGGTCAGGCGTGGCTGAGGACGAGGGCGGGCGCGTGCGGGTCCAGCTCGCGGAAGCCGCCCTCGGCGACGAGCTCGCGGACCCGGAACTTCTGGATCTTCCCCGAGGCGGTGAGCGGGAAGTCCCCGGCGAGGTACCAGCGGGCCGGGACCTTGTGCGGGGAGAGGTTCTCCTTGCAGCGCGCCACGATGTCCGCCACGTCGGGCACCGGGCCGGCACCGGCCGCCGGCTGGAGGACGGCGGCGACGATCTCGCCCCAGTTCTCGTCCGGCACGCCCACCACGACGGCCTCGCGCACGCCGGGGACGGTGCTCAGGAACTCCTCGATGGCGGCGGGGGAGATGTTCTCGCCGCCGCGGATGATGATGTCGTTGAGCCGGCCGTCGATGCGCACGGTGCCGCTCGCGTCCATGGAGCCGAGGTCGCCGGTGTGCAGCCAGCCGTCGGCGTCCACCTTGCGGGCCGTCGCCCCGGGATCGCCGTGGTAGGCGAGCATCTGCTGGTAACCGCGGGCGCATATCTCGCCCTTGACGCCCAGCGGCACCACCTCGCCGGTGTCCGGGTCGGTGATCTTCACCTCGACCTGCGGCAGCGGCCGGCCCACGGTGCTCGTCTTCTGCTCGGCCGAGTCGTCCGGCCGGGTCAGGGTGAGCACGGAGGCGAGCTCGGTCTGGCCGTAGAGGTTGAAGACGGTCGTGGAGAAGCGCTCCTCGGTCTCCGTGATGAGCTGCGCGCGCACCGGGGCGGCGCCGGTCAGCACGGCGGAGAGCACGGGCGGCTCCGCGACGCCGGCCGCCGCGTCGACGAGGGCGCCCAGGACGGTCGGCACACTGGTCAGCAGCGCCCCCGGGGACTCCCGCAGCACGTCGAGCAGCTGGGCCGGGGTGAAGCGCTCCAGCAGCGTGAACGTGCCGCCGGTCCACAGCGGGCCCAGGCAGGAGATGACGCAGCCCGCCGTGTGGAACATCGGCAACGGGCAGACGACCGTGGTCCCTTCCCGCACCCCGAGTCCCTCGAACGTCAGCCGGGCGACGTTGACCACGGCCCGGTGCGAGAGCAGCACGGCCTTGGGCGTGCCGGTCGTGCCGGACGTGAACTGCAACTGGGCGGGCACCCCCGCGTCGGTGATCTCCCGCTCGGACGGCAGCGGGCCGTCGCCCTTCAGGCTCTCCCAGGCGCCGAGCGGCACCACGTGCCGCAGGCCCGGCAGGCCGGGCGCGACCGCGCGCACCACCTCGGCCATGTCATAGGCGCGGCTGCGCTCCGCGTGCACGAGCATCTGTGCGCCGGAACTGCCGAGGGCGTGCCGCAATTCACCGGCGCGCAGTGTCGGATTCAGCGTCACCAGGGTCACTCCGGCGAGCGCGGCGGCATAGGCGAAGACCGGCCACTCGGGCACGTTCGGCGCCCAGATCGCGACCCGGCCGCCCAGCGGGACACGCTCTCGAATTCCGGCCGCGACGCTTTCCGCCTCGGCCAGCAATTGTGCGTACGTCCACCGCCGGCGCGGCCCCGCGGCTTCCGGGACGCCGACGAGCGCGACCGCGTCCGCGTGCTCGGCCGCCGCCTTGCGCAGCAGGGCGCCCACGGTGAGCGGGGAGAGCGGGACCGAGGTGTCCGCGGGGCGCGACGAGACGTCGAGAGGGGGCATGTACGGGCTCCTTGCGGGACGGCCGGACTGTGGCGGCACATCCTCGCCGCCGCTCACCCGCCCTGAAAAGAGGCAGCTGAGAATTCAGTGCGCCTTCAGAATTCGACGAGATTCCGGCCAGAATTCCTCCGGAAATTCCGGCGGTCCGGCGGTTAGGGTGCGCGCAATCCACACTGTTCCCCAGGCCCCCAAGGGAGTTCCCATGCCGCAGCCGGACTGGCCCGGACTGCGCGGTCTGCGCGTCCTCGATCTGTCCCGGCTGCTGCCGGGTGGCTTCGCGACCGTGATGATGGCCGACCTCGGCGCCGACGTGATCAAGGTCGAGAGCCCGGGCGACGGCGACTACGGCCGCAAGGTCGACCCCGACGCCTTCGCCGCCCTCAACCGCAACAAGCGCTCCGTCGTGCTCGACCTGCGCGAGGAGTCCGGCCGCGAGACGCTGCTGCGGCTCGTCGCCCGCAGCGACGCGGTGGTGGAGAGCTTCCGGCCCGGCGTGCTGGAGGGCATGGGCCTCGGCTACGAACGGCTGCGCGCGGCCAATCCGCGCGTCGTGCTCTGCTCGATCACCGGCTTCGGCCGCACCGGACCGTATGCGGCGCGCCCCGGCCACGACCTCAACTTCCTCGCCCTGTCGGGCTTCTTCGCCGTGCCGCACCGCACCGAGGGCACGGTCGACCGGGTCGGGGTGCGGGTCGCCGACCTGGCCGGCGCGATGTACGCGGCGTACGCCACCACGGTGGCGGTCGCGGCGGCCCGGGACACCGGCGAGGGCCAGCACCTCGACGTCTCCCTGCACGAGGCGGCCGCGGCCTGGTGCGGGCCGCTCGCCCTGCCCCTGCTGGAGCGGGCCGCGCCCGTGGACAGCCCGCTGGTCACCGGCGACAACGACGTCTTCGGGACGGCCGACGGGCGGCGGGTGGCGCTCGCCACGTTCGAGGACAAGTTCTGGCTGACCTTCCGCGGGGCCCTCGCCGGGGAGTTCCCGGAGCTCGCGGACGACTCCTACGACCGCCGCGCCGACCGGACGCGTGCGAAGCACGCGGTGCGTGCGCTGCTGACCGGCGTCTTCGCGCGCCGCGACCTCGCGTGGTGGACGGCGACGCTGTCCGGCCTCGACCTGCCGTGGGCCCCGGTCTACGAGGAGCCGGCCGAGTTCCTGGCCGACGAACACGTCAGGGCCCGCGCCCTGGTGGGCACGCTCCCGGCCTCCGCCACGGACGTCCCCCGCCGACAGGTGCGCTTCCCGGTCCTGTTCGGCGCGGGCCTCGACTCCCTGCGGACGGCCGCGCCGGGCCATGGCGAGCACACGGAGGAGATCCTGGCGGAACTGACCTGACCCCCTCCGGGGAGGGGCAGCCCGAAGGGCCCGTCCGGCGAGGACGGGCCCTTCGGTATCCCGGCACCGCCGGACCCCCGCCGCGGCGGGGGTCCGGCGGAATTAGTCAGCGCGGCCACGCGATGCCGACG
>NZ_JBFAPH010000062.1:0-22261 GCF_040675635.1 Streptomyces sp. NPDC049577 | reverse complement strand
GATGCCGACCATGGGGTAGCTGACCGCGGACCCGTCCATGATCGCCGAGCCGGGGACGGGACCGGACACCGGCCCACCGCTTCCGGCAGTCCGCGGGTGGCGGAGGCCTGGTCGGCGGCGCGGGCGAGCGCCGGCAGGCCGGCGGCGGCGTCCGCGCCGGCCCGGGAGGGCAGCCGGTGGGCGAGGTCGCCGGTGGTGCCGGTGAGCGCCTGGACGGTGGTGGAGTAGGCGGTGTGGACGGCCAGGGCGTCCCCGGGGCCCTCCAGGGCCCGTCGGCGCACGTCGGGGAAGGCGTCGAGGCGGCGGAGCACGGACGGGGGCGCGATGCCGCGGAAGCGCTCGATCTGCCCGTCCACGCGGTCGCGGCGGTCCTCGGGGATGGCGGCCGCCGGGCCGTTGCCGCGGCCGCCCGCGACGTACTCGGTGACGGTGTCGCGCTCGTCGGCCAGGGAGTGGGCGAGGGCGGCGGCCGCGGCGTCGGTCCGGCCCAGGTCGGCCAGGTGCCGGGACTCGGTCAGATCGCGCAGGGCGTCGGCGATGCCGAAGGCGCTCGCGCCGAGGACGGTGAGCGAGACGAGGGCGACGGACGCGACGAGCCTGGTGCGCACCCGGGCGGTGCGCTCCGGCACCGCCGTGGTCTGCTGCTCGCGCCGGCCACCCCGAAGCCGCTTCTTCCGCACGGGTGCTCACAATCTGTTCGCGTCCGACCCTCCGTCACCCGCCGCGCATCCCCCCGGCAAGTGCCCATCTGGTAAACCGCCCGGCACGCCGGAAGGATGCGCGCCGGAGGCCGGGGAAATGCCGGGGAAAATCAGTCATCCGGCACACTGGCCGCATGCGCATCGCACTCGCCGCTCAGCCGGGTGATCCGGGCCGCCCGAACGAGGACTTCGTCTCCGTCGCCCTCCCGGCGTCGGGCGCGGGCGGGGCGCTGGTCCTGCTGGACGGGGTGACTCCGCCGCCGGACGGGGTGACGGGGTGCGTGCACGACGTGCCGTGGTTCACGGCGCGGCTGGGGGCGACCCTGCTCGAACTCCTCGCCGGGCACCGCGAGCTGACGCTCGGCCAGTGTCTGACCGAGGCCGTCTCCCGCACGGCCGCCGCGCACGGCGGCTGCGATCTGACGCACCGGCGCACGCCCCAGGCGACGGTCGTCCTGGCGCGGTGGGACGAGGAGCTGCTGGAGCACCTGGTGCTCTCGGACTCCGTGCTGCTCGTCGAGTCCGCCGACGGCTCGGTGACCGCCGTCCGCGACGACCGCATCGAGCGCCTGGCCCGCCTCGGTCCCGTCACCGACGACCAGCGCAACGCGGAGGGCGGCTTCTTCACGGCCGCGTCGGATCCGTCCGTCGCCGACCGGGCGGTCACCGGCCGCCTGGCGCGCCGGGACGCACGGGCGCTCGCGGCCCTGACGGACGGCGCGGCGCGCTGGGTGGAGGTCTTCGGGGAGGGGGACTGGGCGGCGTGCTGCGGGCTGCTGGCGAAGGAGGGCCCGGACGCGCTGATCGAGCGGGTGCGGGAGGCGGAGCGGGGGGCGCCGCCGCGCGGGAAGCGGCACGACGACGCGACGGCGGTGTACGTCGAGCTGTGACGCCCCCGCCCCGGGTCACGACTCCGCGCGCTCGTTCAGCTGGTGCAGCAGCCGGGCCAGCTCCGCGATCTCCGCGCGGTCCCAGTCGGCCAGCTTGCTCATGTACTGCGCGCGGCGGGCGTCCCGCACCCGGGTGAAGCGCGCGCGGCCCTCGTCGGTGAGGCGGATGAGGGAGGCGCGGCCGTCCGCGGGGTCCGGCTCGCGGGCGACGAGGCCGAGCTCCCACAGGGCGCGCAGCTGCCGGCTCATGGTGGCCTTGCCGACGCCGAAGTACGCGGCGAGGTCGGTGGCCCGCTGCCGGCCCGCGTCCTCCAGACGGACCAGCAGGCCGTAGGCGGCCGGCTCCAGGTCGGGGTGGACCTCGCGGGCCATCTCCCCGGAGGACGCGCGGGCGCGGCGCAGGAAGACGGCCAGCTCGCGTTCCAGGGCGAGGAACGCCTCGTGGTCCACGCCACTGCCGCCACCAGGGCACGGGGAACTGGTCGGGTGCACGTCAGGGGCCCTCTCCGGCTTTTCCAGGCGCTGAAAGTTCTTCCGGTCGCGGCGCGTCGCCGCAGCTGGGCCAGTATTTCGCAGGATTAGACCAACGGCAGCACCCCGGGGCCCTATCCCGGGCGCGTCTACGCCCGTAGCGTCAGTTGTATGGCATGGTCACACCAACCATAGGCCCGTGCCGACTCCCCCACGAGACCCCCCAACGCGCATCCCCCCACGAGATCCCCCCACGGATCCGACTGAGGCCCCGGAGGCATCATGCCCGCGCATCGCTCCGGTCCGGCCCGCCGCAGACCCCCCGCGGCGGCCGGCGTCATCCTCTCCCTGCTGTCCGTCCTCGCCCTCCTGCTCACCCTGCCCCAGGCGGCGGGCGCCGCGGTCCGCGGCCGGCAGCCCCGTCCCACCCACCCCGAGCAGGACTGGATGGGCGCCACCGTCCGCGCCCACGAGGGCGGGCACCGGTCCGCCCCGGCCACGCTGATGAGCACGGTCGAGGGCGTCGACGTCAGCAGTCACAACGGCAACGTCCCCTGGTCCTCCCTCCGGAACAGCGGCGTGCGGTTCGCGTACGCCAAGGCCACCGAGGGCACCAGCTACACCAATCCCTACTTCACCCAGCAGTACAACGGCCCCTACGACGCCGGCATGATCCGGGGCGCGTACCACTTCGCGCTGCCGGACAACTCCAGCGGCCGGGCCCAGGCGAACTACTTCGCCGACCACGGCGGCGGCTGGTCGTCCGACGGGAAGACGCTGCCCGGCGTGCTCGACATGGAGTACAACCCCTACGGCTCCAACTGCTACGGCATGAGCGCCAGCGCGCTGGTCAGCTGGATAAGGGACTTCTCCGTGACCTACCACTCCCGCACCGGGCGGGACCCGGTGATCTACACGTCCACCGTCTGGTGGAAGACGTGCACGGGCAACTACGGCGGCTTCGGGTCCGTCAACCCGCTATGGATCCCGCGGTACTCCTCCTCGGCCGGCGAGCTCCCGTACGGGTGGTCCTTCCACACCTTCTGGCAGTACACCGACACCGGCTCCACCGTCGGTGACCGCGACCGCTTCAACGGCTCGCTGAGCAGGCTCCAGGCCCTGGCCGACGGCTGACGGCCGACGACCGACGGCAAGGAGGGCGGGCCCCCGGCACATCGGCGCCGGGGGCCCGCTCGTCACGCGTACGGGGTGTCAGCCACAGGCGCCCGCGGGGCGGGTGCGGGTCACCAGGTCGGTGTAGCCGGTGGTGCCGTCGATCCACACCACCTGCTTGCCGCCGGCCGCGGCGGCCGAGATCTGCTCACCGCGGTTGCAGGAGACCCGGCCCCTGGCCGAGCCGTCGGTGCCGAACTGCCACAGCTTGGCCGTGGACTCGTTGCGGTAGGCGGTGTCGGGCAGCTGCGAGGTGACCGTCACCGCCTCCTCGGAGGCGGTCAGGTCGTAGGCGTGGAGGGCGGCCTCACCCTGCTCCTTGCTGATGTCCACCACGCCGGTGCCGTCCAGGCCGGCGCGACGCACGGCCATCCGGCCGTCGTCCTGCACCTCGTCCACCAGCCAGAAGACGTACTTGCCGGTGATGCCCGTCTGGCCGACGCGGTTCGGCGTGCCGAGCTGGCCCATCAGCGTGGTCCTGCCGGTCTTGAGGTCCAGCACCTCGGTGCCCATCCGGTACGCGTCGTTCTCGGGGTAGAGCTTGGCGTAGGCGATGCGGCCGTTGCTCAGCGACGGCAGGGCCGTGGCCAGGTCGGCGTTCCCGCCGTCGACCCAGGTCGGCTCCTTGTCACCGGTGCGCAGATAGCCGACGTGACGGCTGCCGAAGATGTCCGTCGACTCCAGGACCACGACGCCGCCCTCGACCCGCAGGCCGGAGACGAAGCCCTCGGTGCCGTAGAGCTTCTTGACCGGGCCGCCGGCCAGCGGTCGCGACAGCACGTCCACGCCCTTGGGCCCGACCGCCGTCCAGACCACCGTCCTGCCGTCCGTGGCCGGGTTGACGTGGTAACGCCCGTCGTTGGGGCTGATCAGCTTCGGCGAGCCCGAGCCGTCCGCGCGGCCGGCCCACACCGAGTACGCCTCGGAGCCGTCGTCGTTCGACTTGGCGGTGGCCCACCAGCCGCCTCCGGCACCCACGGTGCTGTCGGAGGTGTTGAGCCGGCCGAGGAGCTGGTCGGAGTCGACGCCCAGGGCCTGCTCCCAGTTGGGCACGATGCCGTGCGCGTTGAAGGAGCGCTTGACGGTGTTCAGCGCCTTGGCCGGGACCTTGAGGTCCTTGGCGGCGGCGAGCACCGCGTTGCGGCCCTCGGTGAAGCCGTCGAGCGGCGTCATGTACTCCGTCAGCGCCCGGTAGACGATCTTGTCGGCGAGGGTGCCGCCGAGGTCCTGGCGCATGTCCCACAGGGCGCCCGAGAAGATCGTGGAGTTCAGGTGGACGCCGCCGGAGTCGGTGGCGTAGCCGACGCCGAGGAAGTTCTTGGAGGTCGTCGCGCCGTCGTTGAGGTCGCGGATGGCGCAGTCGCGCGCGGACTTGCTGCGGCAGAGGTCCTCACCGAGCAGGCCCGCGTTCGGGTCGTCCATCGACATTCCGCTGGCGTCCACGTCGATGGCGTTGCCGAAGTAGTCCGCGAGGGCCTCGTTCATGGCGCCGGACTGGCCGGCGTAGACGAGGTTGGCGCTGTTCTCGACGACGCCGTGCGTCATCTCGTGGCCGACGACGTCGAGGTCGGCGGAGAGCGTCTTGTACTCCTTGTCGCCGCCGCCGTACACCATCTTGGTGCCGTCCCAGAAGGCGTTGACGTACGGCATCCCGAAGAAGGTCACGCCCACCAGGGAGTTGATGGTCATGCCGCGGCCGTCGAGGCTGTCGCGGCCGTGCACGTTCTTGTAGTAGTCGTAGACCTTGCCCGCGGCCCAGTGCGCGTCGACGGCGCCGGCCTCGGTGGCGTCCTTGCCGAAGGCGGGGGTCGGCGAACCGAACTCCTTGACGCCCTCGGGCCAGCGGCCGGACGACTCCAGGACGTCCCTGCCGCGCGCGTCCCAGGTGGTGATCAGGTTCTTGCTGCCGTCCCGCATGCGCGCGTGGTCGCTCATCACGTACTCGTTGCGGGCGGCGTCCAGGGCCAGGCCGAGCTCGACGGTGGTGCCGTCGTACTTGACGCCGCTGCCGACGACGCCGGGCTGCCCGGCACCGCCGTCCCCGGCGGTCTTTCCGGAGGTGCCCGCCGCCTGCGCGGGGCCGGGGCCCTGGGCCGGGGCGGCGGCCAGGCCGAACGTCTTGAGACCGCTGTACTGCAGGACCGGGTAGCCGGCCTTGGCGTCGATGTAGACCTCGCGCAGCACCGGCCGGCCGGTGGCCGGGTCCACGCCGCGCACGGTGACGTGGTGGGTGAGCACGCCGGCGCCCTTGGGCAGCACGACCAGGCCGTGCGCCTCACCGGTCAGGGCGTTCTTGCCGGGCTTCGTGAGCTTCTTGCCGGCGAGCTGCGCGGTCGTCGCGCCCACCGCGCGCCGCACGGCGAGCTCCGCGCTCACCTCGGGCGTGGTGTCCACCGTCAGGGCGGTGAAGTACCGGCCGGACGTGCCGGTGACGACGCGCTTGCCGTCCTTCTTCTCCATCCGTACGACGTACTGTCCCCCCAGGACGTCGACGCCACGGTGCTTCTGCTGGAGCCGGACCGTCTCCGACGCGCCGGAGGTCTGCGTCCGCAAGGGCCGCAGATCGCGGCCCGGATCGGCGATGTGGTAGCGGCCCTTGTTCCCGGCGAGATAGCCGCGGGCCGCGTCGGCGGCGCTGCCGCCGGCCTGCGCCGCTTCCCTGATCCCACCGACCAGGGAAGGGGTGGAGGTTCCCTTCCCGGGCACCACCTCGGCGGGGTCCCCACCCGCCGGGGCCGCGATCGCCTGCGCGGGTACCGCGGAGACGACGAGGGCGGCAGCGCCGACGAGCGCTGCCGCCCCTGCTATGCCGCTCTTCGCGGCGGATAAGGCGCTGGGTCTGCCGGAACGTGCACTGGCCTTGCGCAAGGAGTTCCCCCTCCGTACGTGCCATGTGTTGCGGTCGCGGCATATGCAAGCCGTGAGACGGCGGGGGATCAATGGTGCGTACGGTTCAGGGGGCGACTTTCGGCCTGGAAGGGAGGGCCTGGCGAGGCCGGCAGCCGCGCAGTACAGCGATACGCACGGCCGGCAGGACACGCCGGGGCCGGCCGGACCCGTATCCACCCCCGGGCCTGCTACGCGGCCAGCGGCACCTCCGCCTCGGCCGGTGTGAGGGCCAGTTCCAGGACCTGGCGGACGTCCGAAACCGGGTGCACGTCGAGCTTCTGCAGGACCTCCGCCGGGACGTCGTCGAGGTCCGGCTCGTTCCGCTTGGGGATGATCACGGTGGTGATGCCGGCCCGGTGCGCGGCGAGCAGCTTCTGCTTGACGCCTCCGATGGGCAGGACTCGGCCGGTCAGGGAGACCTCGCCGGTCATCGCCACCTCCGGGCGGACCTGGCGGCCGGAGAGGAGCGAGGCCAGGGCCGTGGTCATGGTGATGCCCGCGCTCGGGCCGTCCTTGGGGACCGCGCCCGCCGGGACGTGCAGGTGCACGCCGCGCTCCTTGAAGTCACCGACGGGGAGCTCCAGTTCGGCGCCGTGGGAGCGGAGGAAGGACAGGGCGATCTGGGCGGACTCCTTCATGACGTCACCGAGCTGGCCGGTGAGGGTCAGGCCCGCGCCGCCGGTCTCGGGGTCGGCCAGGGACGCCTCGACGAAGAGGACGTCGCCGCCGGCGCCGGTGACGGCCAGGCCCGTGGCCACGCCGGGCACGGAGGTGCGCCGCTCGGCGGGGTCCTGGGCGGACTCCGGCGTGTGGTGCGGCCGCCCGATCAGCGGGCGGAGCTGGTCCGCGCCGATGGTGAACGGCAGTTCCTGCTCGCCGAGTTCGTGCCGGGCCGCGACCTTGCGGAGCAGCCGGGCGATGGCGCGTTCCAGGTTCCGCACGCCTGCCTCGCGCGTGTACTCGCCGGCGAGCCTGCGCAGGGCGTCGTCCTCGATGACGACCTCCTCCGGCTCCAGGCCGGCCCGCTCCAGCTGGCGGCGCAGCAGGTGGTCGCGGGCGATGACGACCTTCTCGTCCTCGGTGTAGCCGTCGAGGCGGACGAGCTCCATGCGGTCCAGGAGCGCCTCGGGGATGGCTTCGAGGACGTTGGCCGTGGCCAGGAAGACGACGTCGGACAGGTCCAGCTCGACCTCCAGGTAGTGGTCCCGGAAGGTGTGGTTCTGGGCCGGGTCGAGGACCTCCAGCAGGGCCGCGGCAGGGTCGCCGCGGAAGTCGGAGCCGACCTTGTCGATCTCGTCGAGCAGGACGACCGGGTTCATCGAGCCGGCCTCCTTGATCGCCCGCACGATGCGGCCGGGCAGCGCGCCGACGTACGTACGGCGGTGGCCGCGGATCTCGGCCTCGTCGCGGACGCCGCCGAGCGCGACCCGGACGAACTTCCGGCCCATCGCGCGGGCCACGCTCTCGCCGAGCGAGGTCTTGCCCACGCCGGGCGGGCCGACGAGCGCGAGCACCGCGCCCCCGCGCCGCCCGCCGACCACACCCAGCCCCCGGTCGGCGCGCCGCTTGCGCACCGCCAGGTATTCGGTGATCCGTTCCTTGACGTCCTCCAGGCCCGCGTGGTCCGCGTCGAGGACGGCCTTGGCGCCGGGGATGTCGTAGGCGTCCGCGCTGCGCTCGTTCCACGGCATCTCCAGGACCGTGTCGAGCCAGGTGCGGATCCAGCCGCTCTCCGGGCTCTGGTCCGAGGCGCGCTCGAGCTTGCCGACCTCCTTCAGGGCGGCCTCGCGCACCTTCTCGGGCAGGTCGGCGTCCTCGACGCGGGCGCGGTAGTCCTCGGTCTCGCTGTCCGGGTCGCCGTTGAGCTCGGCGAGCTCCTTGCGGACGGCCTCCAGCTGGCGGCGGAGCAGGAACTCCCGCTGCTGCTTGTCGACGCCCTCCTGGACGTCCTTGGCGATGGACTCGGCGACGTCCTGCTCGGCGAGGTGGTCGCCGAGCCACTTGACGGCCAGCTTGAGCCGGGCCACCGGGTCCGCGGTCTCCAGCAGCTCGACGCGCTGGGCCACGGTGAGGAAGGGCGAGTAGCCGGAGTTGTCGGCGAGCTGGGCGACGTCGTCGATCTGCTGGACGCGGTCCACGACCTGCCAGGCGCCGCGCTTGCGCAGCCAGCTGGTGGCCAGCGCCTTGTACTCCTTCATCAGCTCGGTGACCGCGCCGGGCAGGGGGTCCGGGGTGATCTCCTCGATCCGGGTGCCCTCCACCCACAGCGCGGCCCCGGGGCCGGTCGTCCCGGCGCCGATGCGGACGCGGCCCACGCCGCGGATGAGCGCGCCGGGATCGCCTCCGGAGAGCCTGCCGACCTGCTCGACCGTGCCGAGCGTGCCCACGCCGGCGTATGTGCCGTCGATGCGCGGCACCAGCAGCACGCGCGGCTTGGCACCGCCCGCGGACGCGGACGCCGCCGCCTGCGCCGCCTCGACCGCCGCCCGGACCTCGGTGTCCGACAGGTCGAGGGGTACCACCATCCCGGGCAGGACCACCTCGTCGTCGAGCGGCAGCACGGGCAGGGTGAGCGGTGTGGACGTCGAAGCCATGATCTCCCCTTCGGCAGGCAAGTTGAGCTACACGGACTCAATGCTTGCCGCCGCCCCGATGTTCCCCCGCATGCGTTCGCTGTGAGCGATCACCGGGCGCCGGCGCCTGCGCCGCCGTTGCGGCGGGAAACAGGGGCCGACCCCTCCGTCCCCGCCCCGGCGCTGATCAGCGCCGGGGCGGGGAAAGGGGTGGCGACGGGGTGCGGTCCGTGGCAGCCGGTGGGGCCGGCAGCGTGTCGTGGGCGGCGGCGGGCTGGTCCGGGATGCGGGGCGGCCCCGGCACGCCCCGCCCGGTGGCCGCGTCGCGGATCAGGGTGCGGCACGCGACGCCCGTCAGCAGGGCGATCGGGTGGCCCCAGGCGGCCAGCGGGTCCGCGAGCTCGACGAGGTCCTGGGCGCACATCGCGGCGGCCAAGGCCATGATCACCCACTGCGAGCGGCGGGCGAGCAGGCCGGAGAGGGCCCCGACGCACGCCATCACGCCGAAGCTGATGCCGTAGTCGAGGCGGTGCAGCGACGCCTCGGGCAGCCGGCCCGCGGCCACCGCGCCCGCGACCGGCAGCTCGGTGGCGAGCGTGGCCAGGACGTGGCCGAGGAGGAAGACCCCGGCCGTGCGGGCCGCGCCCACGCGGCGCTCCAGCGCGGTCGAGACGAGGACGAAGACCGGGCCGTACGCGGAGTACAGCCCGCCGGCGACCCACAGGGCGCTGGTGATGAGGACCAGCAGCGGCTGGTCGGCGAGATGGGCGCCGTCCGTGCTGGATTCGCGCAGCAGCCGGTTGACGGTGGCCGGGTCGCCGACGTCCGTGTAGACGGCGGTACCGAGCAGGATCAGCCCGTACCAGAACGTGAAGGGCGTGCCCAGCGGCGTCGGCAGCAGCCGCCCGGAACGGCGCAGGGCGTCAACCGGAGTCACTCGGGCGAGCCCCTTTCCGCGCGCTTCCCCCAGGCTCTGAACATTAAGGTGCACGGCCGGTCGCGGAATCAAGCCGTGGCCGTGACTCGTCCCACCTTTGTCAACCTCCTGACGCTTGGCATGACACCCCGACGACACGAGGAGCCGCGAATGAACGACACGGCCGTTACGCCCACCGTCATCGAACGCCGCGAGGGCCCGTACGGCGAGGTGGTGCTGCGCCGGCGCGGGCGCCATTTCGAGATCATCGCCAATGGCTGCTTCCTGATGGACACCTCCGACGGCCGGTCCGAACGGCGGCTGGTCGACGCCGCGCTGGCCGCGCTCCCGGCCGGCCGCGCGGAGCCGTCCGTACTGATCGGCGGCCTCGGCGTCGGCTTCTCGCTGGCGCGGGCGGCCGCCGAGCCGCGCTGGGGCCGGATCACCGTCGTGGAACGCGAGGCCGCCGTCGTGGACTGGCACCGCACCGGCCCGCTGGCCGCGATCACGGCGGAGGCGCTCGCCGACCCGCGCACGGAGATCGCGCATACCGATCTGGTGACACATCTGCGCACGTCCCGCACCCGCTACGACGCCCTCTGCCTGGACATCGACAACGGTCCGGACTGGACCGTCACCGAGGACAACGACGACCTCTACTCCCCCGCCGGACTCGCCGTCTGCCGGGAGCGGTTGACGCCCGGTGGGGTGCTCGCCGTGTGGTCCGCGCAGCCCTCGCCGGCGTTCGAACAAGCCCTCCGGAATGCCGGTTTCGCCGGGGTTGAGACCGAAGAGATCACGGTTGCCCGGGGCGTCCCGGACGTCGTCCACCTCGGCGTCCGCGCCGCGTAGCCGACCCCGCCCGGCTGCCCTTACCCTGCTTGCCACAGCCGCAGGGCTGGCAGGGTGAACAGCACGGAAGACGCTAGGGGCGGGGCGCATGGAGCAGACACACATCGGCCCGAACGGCGCCACGGCCTCCGCGGGGGCGCAGCGCCGCGTACTGATCGTCGAGGACGACCGCACGATCGTCGACGCGATCGCGGCCCGGCTGCGGGCCGAGGGGTTCCAGGTGCGCACGGCCGGCGACGGGCCCGCCGCCGTGGACACCGCCGAGGCGTGGCAGCCGGACCTGCTGGTCCTGGACGTCATGCTGCCCGGCTTCGACGGCCTGGAGGTCTGCCGGCGAGTCCAGGCGCGCCGCCCGGTGCCCGTCCTGATGCTCACCGCGCGTGACGACGAGACCGACATGCTCGTGGGGCTGGGCGTCGGCGCGGACGACTACATGACGAAGCCGTTCTCGATGCGCGAGCTCGCGGCGCGGGTGCACGTGCTGCTGCGCCGCGTCGAGCGGGCCACGCTCGCCGCGCACACGCCGCGCAGCGGCATCCTGCGGCTGGGCGAGCTGGAGATCGACCACGCCCAGCGCAGGGTGCGGGTGCGGGGGGCGGACGTGCACCTGACGCCGACCGAGTTCGACCTGCTGGTGTGCCTGGCGAACACCCCGCGCGCGGTCCTCTCGCGCGAGCAGCTGCTCGCGGAGGTGTGGGACTGGGCCGACGCCTCCGGTACCCGCACGGTGGACAGCCACATCAAGGCCCTGCGCCGCAAGATCGGCGCGGAGCGGATCCGCACGGTCCACGGGGTGGGGTACGCGCTGGAGACGCCCGCCGCATGAGCGACATCGCATGAGCGGCACCCCCTCGCGCCCCGGGCTGTGGAGCCGCCTCTGGGAGGCACTGCGGCCGGTCGACCCGTACCGCTCGGTCAAGGCCGCGCTCGGGGCGCTGGTCGTCGGCTCCGTGGTGATCACGACGTTCCTGGTGTTCGTCGCGATCCACTCGGCGACCGAGCTGCGGGTGATCACGGTCTTCTCGATCATCGCGTCGCTGCTGATCACCCAGTTCGTCGCGCACGGCCTGACCGCCCCGCTGGACGAGATGACCGAGGTCACCCGTTCGATGGCGCAGGGCGACTACACGCGGCGGGTGCGGACGGGGCGGCGGGACGAGTTCGGGGACCTGGCCCGGGCCTTCAACCGGATGGCGGCCGATCTGGAGGCCGTCGACACCCAGCGCAAGGAGCTGGTCGCCAACGTCTCGCACGAGCTGCGCACCCCGATCGCGGGGCTGCGGGCCGTGCTGGAGAACGTGGTGGACGGCGTCTCGGCCGCCGACCCGGAGACGATGCGCACGGCGCTGCGGCAGACGGAGCGGCTGGGGCGGCTGGTGGAGCAGTTGCTGGATCTGTCCCGGCTGGACAACGGCGTGGTGCCGCTGCGGGCGCGCCCCTTCGAGGTGTGGCCGTATCTGGCGGGGGTGCTCAAGGAGGCGTCGATGGTCTCGGGCAGCGGCTCCTCGCCGCGCGCCCGCAAGGACGTGCACCTGCACCTGGACGTCTCGCCGCCGGAGCTGGTCGCGCACGCCGACGCGGAGCGGCTGCACCAGGTGGTGGCGAACCTGGTGGACAACGCCGTCAAGCACAGCCCGCCCCACGGCCGGGTGACGGTCCGGGCCCGCCGGGGCGAGGGTCCCCAGTCGCTGGCGCTGGAGGTGGTGGACGAGGGGCCCGGCATCCCGGAGTCCGAGCGGGACCGCGTCTTCGAGCGGTTCAACCGGGGCAGCTCCTCCCAGCAGGGGCCGGGCACGGACGGCGGAACGGGCCTGGGGCTGGCGATCGCCCGCTGGGCGGTCGATCTGCACGGCGGGAGCATAGGTGTGGCCGAGTCCCCCCGGGGCTGCCGCATCCGGGTGACCCTTCCGGGCAGGCCCAAAGATCAGACTTGACGTAGGGTCGGTGGAGGAGGCACACATCCGACCGGATGTGGGGCAGGATTTTGCGAACCCAGGAAACCTTCGGGGTCCCTCGGGTTCCGCGGAACCACGTGTGTTTCCCGCCGAGCCATGCCCTGAAACGCAGCGGCGAATGTGACTTAGGCGACGACTGGCCCGGGTGGCCTGCATCAGGGGTCCGGACAGGCGTAGCCTTTATTCCCGCTGTCCACCACCTTAGGAAGCGGAAGAGGGCGGTTGCCGCCGTGTCGCCACAGTCCCCCAACACCTCGTCGAGCGTCTCGACCGACCAGGACGGGCAGGGCAAGAGTCCTGCTGATGTCTTCGGTCCCAACGAGTGGCTCGTCGACGAGATCTACCAGCAGTACCTCCAGGACCCGAACTCGGTCGACCGAGCCTGGTGGGACTTCTTCGCCGACTACAAGCCCGGCACCTCCGGTGCGGCGCAGGTAGCCGAGGGCGCGCCGGGCGCGTCCCCGGTCCAGTCGGCGGCCGCCCCGGCCGCCGCCGCGCCGCAGGCTCCGGCCCCGGCGACGACGCCCGCCGCTCCGGCCGCCGCCGCGCCGGCCCCGGCCGCGCCGCAGGCTCCGGCCGCCCCGGCGAAGCCCGCCGCCGCTCCGGTCAAGCCGGCCGCCGCCCCGGCGGCGATGCCCGCCGCCAAGGCGGCCGAGGCTCCCTCCGGTACCGAGTTCGTGACGCTGCGTGGCCCGTCGGCCGCGGTCGCGAAGAACATGAACGCCTCGCTGGAGCTGCCGACGGCCACGTCCGTCCGCGCGGTGCCGGTGAAGCTGCTGTTCGACAACCGCATCGTCATCAACAACCACCTCAAGCGCGCCCGCGGCGGCAAGGTCTCCTTCACGCACCTCATCGGCTTCGCCATGGTGCAGGCGCTGAAGCTGATGCCGTCGATGAACCACTCCTTCACGGAGAAGGACGGCAAGCCCACCCTCGTCAAGCCCGAGCACGTCAACCTCGGCCTGGCGATCGACCTGGTCAAGCCGAACGGCGACCGGCAGCTGGTGGTCGCGGCGATCAAGAAGGCCGAGACCCTCAACTTCTTCGAGTTCTGGCAGGCCTACGAGGACATCGTCCGCCGCGCCCGCGTGGGCAAGCTGACGATGGAGGACTTCACCGGGGTCACCGCGTCGCTGACCAACCCCGGCGGCATCGGCACCGTGCACTCCGTGCCGCGCCTGATGCCCGGCCAGGGCCTGATCATCGGCGTGGGCGCCATGGACTACCCCGCCGAGTTCCAGGGCACCTCCCAGGACGCCCTGAACAAGCTGGGCATCTCCAAGGTCATGACCCTGACCTCCACCTATGACCACCGGGTGATCCAGGGCGCGGCCTCCGGCGAATTCCTGCGGATCATGCACCAGCTGCTGCTCGGCGAGAACGGCTTCTACGACGAGATCTTCCAGGCGCTGCGCATTCCGTACGAGCCGATCCGCTGGCTCAAGGACATCGACGCCTCGCACGACGACGACGTCACCAAGGCCGCCCGGGTCTTCGAGCTGATCCACTCCTACCGGGTGCGCGGCCACGTCATGGCCGACACCGACCCGCTGGAGTACCGCCAGCGCAAGCACCCCGACCTGGACATCACCGAGCACGGGCTCACCCTGTGGGACCTGGAGCGCGAGTTCGCGGTCGGCGGCTTCGCCGGCAAGTCGATGATGAAGCTGCGCGACATCCTGGGCGTGCTGCGCGACTCGTACTGCCGCACCACCGGCATCGAGTACATGCACATCCAGGACCCGAAGCAGCGCCGCTGGATCCAGGACCGCGTCGAGCGCCCGCACTCCAAGCCGGAGCGCGAGGAGCAGCTGCGCATCCTGCGCCGGCTGAACGCGGCGGAGGCGTTCGAGACCTTCCTGCAGACGAAGTACGTCGGCCAGAAGCGCTTCTCGCTGGAGGGCGGCGAGTCCGTCATCCCGCTGCTGGACGCCGTGCTGGACGCGGCCGCCGAGGCCCGTCTGGACGAGGCCGTCATCGGCATGGCCCACCGCGGCCGCCTCAACGTGCTGGCCAACATCGTCGGCAAGTCCTACGCGCAGATCTTCCGCGAGTTCGAGGGCAACCTCGACCCGAAGTCGATGCACGGCTCCGGCGACGTGAAGTACCACCTGGGCGCCGAGGGCACCTTCACCGGTCTGGACGGCGAGCAGATCAAGGTCTCGCTGGCCGCCAACCCGTCCCACCTGGAGACCGTCGACCCGGTCGTCGAGGGCATCGCCCGCGCCAAGCAGGACATCATCGGCAAGGCCGGCACGGACTTCACCGTCCTGCCGATCCAGCTCCACGGCGACGCGGCCTTCGCGGGCCAGGGCGTGGTCGCGGAGACGCTGAACATGTCGCAGCTGCGCGGCTACCGCACCGGCGGCACCGTGCACATCGTCATCAACAACCAGGTCGGCTTCACCGCGCCGCCGGAGTCCTCGCGCTCGTCGATGTACTGCACCGACGTCGCCCGGATGATCGAGGCGCCGATCTTCCACGTGAACGGTGACGACCCGGAGGCCGTGGTCCGCGTCGCGCGGCTGGCCTTCGAGTTCCGCCAGGCGTTCAACAAGGACGTCGTCATCGACCTGATCTGCTACCGCCGCCGGGGCCACAACGAGGCCGACAACCCCTCGTTCACCCAGCCGCTGATGTACGACCTGATCGACAAGAAGCGCTCGGTGCGCAAGCTGTACACCGAGTCGCTGATCGGCCGGGGCGACATCACGCTGGAGGAGGCCGAGCAGGCGCTGCAGGACTACCAGGGCCAGCTGGAGAAGGTCTTCACCGAGGTCCGCGAGGCCACCGCCGCCCCGGCGACGGGCGAGGCCCCGGCCCCGCTGGACGGCTTCCCGGTCGCGGTGGACACCGCGATCTCCCAGGAGGTCGTCAAGCGGATCGCCGAGTCCCAGGTCAACCTGCCGGAGAACGTCACCGTCCACCCGCGTCTGCTGCCGCAGCTGCAGCGCCGGGCGGCCAGCGTCGAGGACGGCACGATCGACTGGGCCACGGGCGAGACCCTCGCCTTCGGCTCGCTGCTGATGGAGGGCACCCCGGTCCGGCTCGCCGGCCAGGACTCCCGCCGCGGCACCTTCGGCCAGCGCCACGCGGTGCTGGTGGACCGGGAGACCGGCGAGGACTACACCCCGCTGCTCTACCTCTCCGAGGACCAGGCGCGCTTCAACGTCTACGACTCGCTGCTCAGCGAGTACGCGGCGATGGGCTTCGAGTACGGCTACTCGCTGGCCCGCCCGGACGCGCTGGTGATGTGGGAGGCGCAGTTCGGTGACTTCGTCAACGGCGCCCAGTCGGTGACGGACGAGTTCATCTCCTCCTCCGAGCAGAAGTGGGGCCAGACCTCCGGCGTCACCCTGCTGCTGCCGCACGGCTACGAGGGCCAGGGCCCGGACCACTCCTCGGCCCGCATCGAGCGGTTCCTCCAGCTGTGCGCGCAGAACAACATGACGGTCGCCATGCCGACGCTGCCGTCGAACTACTTCCACCTGCTGCGCTGGCAGGTCCACAACCCGCACCACAAGCCGCTGATCGTCTTCACCCCGAAGTCGATGCTGCGTCTGAAGGCCGCGGCGTCGAAGGTGGAGGAGTTCACCAGCGGTCGCTTCCGCCCGGTGATCGGTGACGACACCGTCGGGGCGGAGGACGTCCGGAAGGTCGTCTTCTGCTCCGGCAAGGTCTACTACGACCTCGTCGCCGAGCGGGAGAAGCGCGGCGCGAACGACACCGCCTTCATCCGCCTCGAGCGCCTGTACCCGCTGCCGGGTGCGGAGCTCCAGGCCGAGATCGCCAAGTTCCCGAACGCCGAGAAGTACATCTGGGCGCAGGAGGAGCCGGCGAACCAGGGTGCGTGGCCGTTCATCGCGCTGAACCTGATCGACCACCTGGACCTGGCGGTCGGCGCCGACGTCCCGGCCCGGGAGCGGCTGCGGCGGATCTCCCGTCCGCACTCCTCCTCCCCGGCGGTGGGCTCGGCGAAGCGCCACCAGGCGGAGCAGGCGCAGCTCGTGGCCGAGGTCTTCGAGGCGTAACGGCTGTCCGGCCTGCGGTTCCGACGAACGGGGGCCCGCACCACTTCGGTGGTGCGGGCCCCCGCCGCATTCCCGGCTCCTACCCCAGATACGGCTCGAAGTCCCAGTAGGGGCGGACCCGCTGGCGGGCGGAGAGGGTGTGGGGGTGCTGGGCGCCCAGGGTGCGGGTCAGGCGCTGGAGGGCGTCCTCCTCGACCTTGCCCGCCTCCTCGTGCTCGCGCAGGCCGCGGAGGTCCATGGCGAGGGCGACCTCGCAGGAGAGCGTGAAGGGATGGTCCTCGCCGAGCGCGTGCCGGGCCCGGCGCACGGTGTCCCGGCTCAGCTCCTGCGCGCTGTCCAGGCGGCCGGTGAAGTTGCGCCCGGCGGCGGCGTTGAGGGCACAGCCGAGCACCCAGGGGTGGTCCTTGCCGAGGGAGGCGGACAGCCCGGCGTAGGCGGCCTCGAACATGGTGAGGGCCTCGGACCGCTCGCCGGCGGCCTGGAGGATCAGACCGGTGTTGGAGAGCATGCCCGTGCTGATGGGGTGGGCCGGGCCCAGCAGATCGCGGAAGCCGGCCTCGCCCTCGGCGATGAGCTCGCGGGCGTGCCCGAGGTCGCCGTGTTCGCGGGCGTGGTTGCCGTAGTCGACGACGAGGCCGAGGGTGGCGTAGTGGCCGCGGCCGTGGATCTTCTCCATCTGTTCGACGAGGCCGGCCATGACGGCGCCGACGTCCTGGAGGCTGCCGGCGCGGCGTTCGCACAGCACGAGGTTGTGCCGGGCGCGCAGGGTCTGGGGGTGCTGCGGGCCGAGGACCTGGATGTGCAGCCGCATGCCGAGCTCCTGGCGGGCCAGGGCGTCCCGGTAGCGGCCCATCAGCCGCAGGTCGCGGGCGCAGGCGATGCCGGAGACGAGGGTGGCGGCGTGCCGGGCGCGCAGCAGGGTCTCGCGTTTGCGGAGGGTCTCCAGGTCGATGTCGTACGCCTCGGAGTAGCGGCCGAGCAGGCGCAGTCCGACGCCGAGGTTGTGCTGGGCGAGCAGGGTCAGGTAGTCGTCGGGGCCGAGGAGTTCGAGCGCGGCCTCCAGGACCTCCCGCTGCATCTGCAGCGCCTCCGCGTACTGGCCGAGGTAGCGCTGGTCGGCGGCGAGGCTGCTGGTGGCCGTCATCAGGCTGGTGCGGTCGGCGCCGGGCAGGGCACGGAGCCGGTCCAGGCAGGCGTGGTCGAGCTCGTAGGCGGCGCGGAAGGCGCCGTGGGCGCGCAGAATGTTGGTCTGCCAGCGGGTCAGTTCGAGCAGGCGCGGATGCTCGGGAGGGAACATCTCGCTCCAGCGCTCGCGGACCTGCTCGGCCAGGTCGACGCCGGTGCGGAACTCGCCGCTGCGCAGGCAGTAGCGCAGCAGGTTGAGCACGGTCTCCTGGACGCCCTCGTGGGTGCTCTCCAGGGCACCGGAGGGCTCCAGGTGGGGCAGGAGTTCGGCGTAGCGCGGCCAGAGGCGGGAGTCCTGGGGGTTGCCGGGATCGGCGGCGGCGAGCATTCTGCGGACGACCTGGCGGTGCATCGCGCGGTCGGCGGGCGAGGTGAGGCGGCCGACGATGTCGTGGACGATGCGGTGCATGTGCACCGACTCCTGCTCGGGGCCCGGCTCCTCGCCGGCCAGCACGCTGCGGGTGTCGCGGGTGATGACGGAGTAGTTGACCAGGGTGTCCAGGGCCCGGGTCCAGCTGGGCAGGTCGGTGGCGAGCCAGGTCAGGCCGTCGGGCAGCTGGGCGGGCGGCAGGTGGCGGACCAGGCCGATGGGGATGCGGCCGGGCGCGAAGGAGGCGCACAGGGAGAGCAGTTCGACGGCGTGCGGCTGGGTCTCGCGGAGCCGGTTGATCAGTATCGACCAGGAGGTCAGGGAGGAGCGGGGCACGCCGTCGAAGCCGCCCTGGTCGGCGAAGCCGGAGAGCTGGCCGTCGCGGACGAGACGCAGGTAGTCGGCGACCTCCATGTCGGACTCGCCGAGCCAGGCGGCGGCCTGGACGAGGGCCAGCGGGATGTCGGCGAGCTCGGCGGCGACCTCGTCGGCCTGCTCGGCCGTGAGCCGGGGGGCGCGGCGCATCAGATAGCCGGTGCTCTCGTGCCGTTCGAAGCTGGGCACCTCGACCATGAGGGCGCCGCTCTCGGCCCAGCTGCGGTTGCGGGAGGTGATCAGGACGTGGCCGGGGCCCTCGGGCAGCATGCCGGTGGCGCCCTCGATGTCGTCCCAGCCGTCGAAGACGAGCAGCCAGCGGTGGTACGGCTCGCCGCGGCGCAGCGCCTCGTGGACGGCGCGGATGCGCTCGCCGGGCTCGGAGCCGCTGGCCAGGCCGAGCTCGGGGGCGAGCTCGCCGAGGTGTTCGCGCAGGGTGCCGCGGGTGTCGGAGTTGACCCACCAGACGACGTCGTAGTCGGAGCTGAAGCGGTGGGCGTACTCGGCGGCCATATGGGTCTTGCCGATGCCGGACATGCCCAGGAGGGCGACGACGGCCGTGCCGTGGTCGGCGTCCATCAGATGTTCCTGGAGCCGGTTGAGGAGGTCGTCGCGGCCGGTGAAGCGGACGTTCCGGCGGGGGACCTCGCCCCAGATGGCCGGGGGGTCGTTGGGGTAGCGGGAGCCGGGGCCGGGGGGCAGCGCGCGGCGGGCGGCGACGGCGGGCAGGCCGAGCCGGGACAGCAGCCTGCGCTCGGCCTCCTGGGCGCCGATGCCCCACAGGTCCACCGGCTCCAGGACGGCGGTGGCGGGCAGCAGCGCCCGGTTGGTGAGGTTGACGGCGGCGAAGCGCTGGGCGTTGGCGGCGACGATGCCGCGCAGCGCCTCGTTCCACTCGCCCTCGCGGCGCGGGCCGAGCTGGAAGAACCAGTCGCTGAGGACGAGCAGTATCCGCCCGGTCGCCAGCAGCAGGTCGCCCAGGGAGGTCTCCAGCGGCACCTCGCGGCGGGGGTCCCAGCGGTGCAGGGTGACCCGGTGGCCGTGGCTCTCCAGCCGGTGGGCGATCCAGGTGGCCCAGGGCCGGTGGAAGCCGGCGAAGACCACGACGAAGTGCTCCCCGGCCGGCTCCCGCCCCGCACCCGGGCCGGCCGTCTGCCGCTGCGAACGCTCGCTCAACTCGCTCACGCGCCCGTCTCCCTCGCTCCGTCGCGCCGCGCCGGCCGGTGGGCCCGGCACGGCACGAGATTACTGTACGTGACAGAGGGGTGACGCACCGCCGCTTCCGGCGGACTGGTCGCCCTCCCGTCCCAGGCCCGCTAGGTGCCGCTCCATGCCTATCGCGAACTGGCGTCCTGCGGCAGTGAGTTCGCCGGATTCCAGCAGGATGGGCAGGGCCGCCGCGACCTGTTCCCGGTAGTCGTCCCGGCGTGCCGCGGCCGCCCGCCGGGCGCCGGGCGGGCGGGTGCGGCGGCCGGCGGCCCGGGCCCAGAAGTCGGCCAGCGCGAGGTGCGCGTAGGTGCCCTGGAGCACGGCCGCGAAGGGGCGCGGGTCGGCCCGCCACGCGACCCGGTGGCGGGCCGCCGGTCCGCCCCGGTGCAGGGGCACGAGGTCGTGGAGGACGGCCAGCTTGCCGTGCTGCGTCTCGTGGACCAGCACCTCGGCCAGGCCGGCGGCCGTCTCGGGCCATGTGGTGAGCACGGCGCCGGGGGCGGCCCGGAGGGTGGCGCTCACGGGTCCGGACCGCGCCCCGTGGCGGCCGGTGCGGGCGAGGGGGACGACGCAGCGCAGCAGGGCCGTCGTCTCGGCGGCACGGGCCGGGTCGGTGGCGTGCAGGAGGCTCAGGGCCGCGCGCCACAGTCCGCTCCACGCCTCGTGGTCGTCCGGGGGTGCGGGCGGCAGGGCGGTGTGGCCCACGCCGCCGGGCGGGGCGCGGTGGGGGTCGAGGTCGTCCAGGCGCGCGTCGCTGCCGGGCAGGGTCGCGAGGCCCTGCCAGCCGGGCCCGGATCCGGACACCTGGCCGGCGGCCCGCAGCAGCACGGCCCCGGGGTGCCCGTCCTCGGCGGTCAGCCGTACGGTGCGGGCGCGGGCGGTCAGCCGTACGCTCGCCCCGGCGTGGCGGAGGCGGCCGGTGCCGGGCAGGGCCAGGGAGCCGCCGGGGGCCGGCAGGTCGAGCGTGAAGTCCAGGCCGCAGCGGACGGCGGCGGTGGCCGCGACGGCGCCGAACCGGTCCAGGCGGCGCGCCAGGGCCTCGCCGTCCGGGGCGGCCAGGGCGTCGGCCAGCCAGATGCCGACGGCCGGGTAGTCGAGGGTGCGGCGCGCCGCGCCCCCGTCGAGGGACTCGGCGCGCTCCAGCAGCCGCCAGTGCTCCTCGAAGCGCTCGCGGGCGGTCTCCGGCACCGCCGCGGGATGCTGTTCCAGCCTGGTCAGCAGTGATTTGAGCAGGACCAGCCGCCTGCTGTGCAGGCCGCGCCGGAGCAGCGCGAGGTCGTCCGGCGCGGAGCGGGTGCGGGCGAGCCGGGCGAGGGTGCCCCGCCCCGTCACCCGGGTTCCCGTGCGGCGCGCGGCCCGTCGGACAGGGTCTCGTTGCCGCTCGAGTACCAGATCTCCCACCACTCCCCCGGGTGCCGCAGGGCGCTCTCCACCGCCGCCGACAGGTCCGGGTCCGCCATTCCGCGCAGTGCCCGCAGGCCGACGCCGGTCAGGTCGGGCAGCGGCGGGACCGCCGCGCCGTCCGCCGGGCCGACCGCAGCGGCGTACGTGTGCTTCGGCACCGTCTTCTCCTCCCTGCCACGGCTGCACGGTTCTTCCCAACGTCGGTCATACGGAAACGCGTTCGGTCACGCGTCGGCGAGACGGGCGAGGCTCTCCCGGGTCGCCCGGACCTCCTCCCAGGGTGCCTCCGCGAGGTGGTCCGAGAGCTCG
This sequence comes from Streptomyces sp. NPDC049577, assembly GCF_040675635.1. Lineage (NCBI taxonomy): Bacteria > Bacillati > Actinomycetota > Actinomycetes > Kitasatosporales > Streptomycetaceae > Streptomyces > Streptomyces sp. NPDC049577. Next base: position 958 of record NZ_JBFAPH010000062.1, on the reverse strand, counting down.
TGCCAGGCCTGGAGGGCGTCGCGGTAGGCGGCGAGGGCCGCCTTGCGCAGGCCCATGCGTTCCAGGGCCGTGCCGTAGCCGTGCGCGGCCCGCGCGGCCACCAGGGAGCCCTGGCCGGGGCGGGTCCGGGCGCGGGCCTCCTCGCCGGCGGCGGCGAAGGCGGCCGCCGCGTCGGCCAGGGGGACGGCCGCGGACTGCTCGGCGAGGGCGAGCCGCGCGAAGCCCAGGGCCAGCCACGCCTCGGCCCGTACGTCCCCGTCGCCGGCCCGGCGGGCGGCCTGTTCCAGGAGATGGCAGCTCTCGTAGAGGTCGGGGAGGAAGCCGAGCAGGCGGAAGCGGGCGACGAGGGCGCGGCCGAGCAGGAGCTGGGCCTCGCCGCGCAGCGGCGAGCGGCCGGGGCTCACGGCGAACGCCTCGCGCAGCACGGCCTCGGCGCGCCGGGCGGCCGCCGCCGCCCCGGAGCCGGGCCGGCCGGGTCCGGCCCCGGGGGCGGGCGGGGGCGCGACCGCCCGTTCCAGCAGGGAGCGGCCCCATTCCAGGAGGAGTTCGCAGCGGCGGGTGCCGTGCGGCTCGGTGAGGGAGACGGCCGCCGCGTAGGCGTCGTCGGAGTCGGTCCAGGAGGGGACTCCGGCGTGGACGCGGGCCTGTTCGGTGAGGCAGTGCAGGCGCTGGAGGTCGTCGGTGGCCAGTTCGTGGGCGCGGGCGAGCACGGCCAGGGTCCGCCCGGCGGGGGCCGCGGTGCGGCGCAGGGCGCGGGCGAGGTCGAGGAGGGCGGCGCAGCGCTGCACGTCGGGGGCGTCCTCCCGGTCCAGGAGGTCGCAGGCGGTGGAGAGTTCGCGTACCGCGTCGGCCGCCTCGGCGGAGCCCGGGACCAGGCCGCGTCGCGCGGGTGCCCGATCTCCGCGCGGCTGCCGGGCGGCGCCCCCTCCAGCGGCCACCAGCGCTCCAGCCAGGCGGC
>NZ_JBFAPH010000061.1:0-22813 GCF_040675635.1 Streptomyces sp. NPDC049577 | reverse complement strand
TCCTCGCTGATGCCGGCGGTGCCCCAGGCCCGGCCGAGCGCGAGCTCGGCGACCCTGCGGCGCTGTGCGTCGTCGCCCCAGATCCACACCGGTGCAGGTGAACAGCGGCTGGAACACCTCGCGCGTCTCGTCCGCGACGTCCCGCGCGATCGCCCGGCCGTGGGCCGCCTTGCCCCTGGCCGTCCTGGCAGTGAACGCCGGGGGGAGTGCCCAGCGCGTGCGGCGGGGGAGCCCTCTCCGGCCCACGTCGGCCTCCTGGTGTCGGTGCCGCGACCGGGCGCGGCCGCGGTCAGAACTTGATGCCGCCCAGCAGGCTGGCCAGGCTCGCGCCGCCCGCCTTGATGCTCGGCGCGATCGCCGTGCTGGACAGGTAGAAGCCGAAGAGCGCGCACACCAGCCCGTGCGACGCTTTCAGGCCGTCCTTGCGGAAGAAGAGAAAGGCGATGACTCCGAGCAGGACGACGCCCGAGATGGAGAGGATCATGGGATTCTCCTGGGTACTGGGGGACGGTCACCGTGGGTCCCTCCAGCATCACAGATCGTATTATTCCGGCAACTGGGGACACACCCGTACGGAGGACCGCACACCATGCCCGAGCCGACGCCCGAGAAGCCGACTCCCGACGAGCCCGCCCACGATCCCGAGATGCTCCAGCTCGCGGCCAAGGTCTTCGACCTGGCCCGGCACGGCGACACCGACACCCTGGCCGCCTACGTGGACGCCGGCGTCCCCGTGAACCTCACCAACGACAAGGGCGACTCGCTCCTGATGCTCGCCGCCTACCACGGCCACCCCGACGTCGTCCGCTCCCTGCTGGAGCGCGGCGCCGACCCCAACCGCACCAACGACCGGGGGCAGACGCCCCTGGCGGGCGCGGTGTTCAAGGGTGAGGAGGAGATCGTGCGGATCCTCGTCGCGCACGGCGCGGACCCGGCCGCCGGGGCGCCCTCCGCGATCGAGACGGCGACCGTCTTCGACCGCAAGGACCTGATGGAGCTCTTCCAGGGGCGGTGAACGCCCCGGCCGGGCCGGGGTGCTGACATACCGTCAACGCCCCGGCCGACGGCGGTCTCTCACAACCTCTCGCAACCTTCTTAGAGCCGCCGACTATCAACTCCTCATGCCCTTCATCACCTCCCGTCGAACCGCCCGCGCCGCCGCGGTGGCGCTGGCGGCGACCTTGCCGTGCGTCACCCTCGCCGCCTCCTCCGCCGGCGCGGCCGCCCCGCGCGCCGCGCAGTCGGCCCGCGTCCACGGCCACCTCGTCGACGTGCCCGTCCGGGGCGGCACCGCCACTGTCGACACCACCACCCTGCGCGTGACCGCCCGCACGGCGGCCGGCGCGACCCTGGAGCTGTCCGCGCCGGCCGCCACCGCCCCCGGCACGCCCGGGCCCGTCACCACCACGGCGGACGGCGCCCGCTGGACGTACAAGGACACCGGGCTGACCGTCACCGTCCGCGCCGGCAAGGGGCGGCTGCTGGTCTCCGTCCGGTCCACCGGCACCGCCGACCGCACCCTGAAGTGGCCCGTCACCGGCGCCGACCCGGCCGTCTCCGCCCGGCTGAGGTCACCCGCTAGCCGGGGTTGCGGGCAGTCGTGCCGCTCGGCAATGGGGGTGCACCACCGGCCCACCGGCCCGCCCCACCCGGCACCGGCGGGTCAGCGATACGACGCCAGCACCGTGTCAACGGTGTCGGCGTCCGACGCCCTCTTGTCCTCCCGGTACCGCACCACCCGTGCGAACCGCAGCGCCACCCCCGCCGGATACCGCGTGGACCGCTGCAACCCGTCGTACGCGATCTCCACCACCAGCTCCGGGCGCACCCGCACCACGAACCCGTCGTCGCTCACGGCGAGTTCCCGCAGGCGCTCGGTCTGCCAGGTGAGCATCGCGTCCGTCAGTCCCTTGAACGTCTTGCCCAGCATGGCGAACGAGCCGTCCGGGCGGCGGGCGCCCAGATGGAGGTTGGACAGCTTCCCGCTCCGCCGCCCGTGGCCCCACTCGGCGGCCAGGACCACCAGGTCCAGCGTGAAGACCGGCTTCACCTTCAGCCAGGACGCGCCCCGCCGCCCGGCGGTGTAGGGGGAGCCGAGGGCCTTGACCACCAGGCCCTCGTGCCCCCGCTCCAGCACCGCGCGGGAGAATTCCCGCGCCGCCGCCCGCGCGGCGGGGGCCGCCGGATCGGGCACCTCCAGGCGCCGCACCCGCAAGGGCTCCGGCACCACCCGGGCCAGCTCCGCGTGGCGCTCCGACACCGGCAGCGCGAGCAGTTCCCGGCCGTCGACGGCCAGCAGGTCGAAGAAGACGGGCGACAGCGGCAGGGCCGCGCCCGCGCCCGGCACGTCGAGGCGCGAGCCGACCCGGCCGGCGACGTCCTGGAAGGGACGGGGCCGGCCCGCCGCGTCCAGCGCGATGACCTCGCCGTCCAGGACCGCCGAGGACACGGGCAGTTCCGACGCCGCGGCGGTCAGCTCGGGCAGCCGTTCGGTGATCTCGTCCAGCGTGCGGGTGAAGACCCGCACCGTCCCGTCCGCCACGTGCACCTGCACCCGGATACCGTCCAGCTTCTCCTCCACCGCGCAGGGCCCGAGCCGGTCCAGCGCCTCGTCCACGTCCTTCGCGCTCTGGGCGAGCATCGGCTGCACCGGGCGGCCCACCCGCAGCCGGTACTCCGCCAGGGCCGCCGGCCCCTCCGCCAGCAGGGAGCGGGCGACCGCGCCCAGGGAGCCGCCGAGCATCACCGCGCGCCGCACCGCCTCCGGGGCGGCGCCCGACGCGGCCGCCAGGCCCTCGACGGCCATCGCGTCCAGCGCGCCCTGGCGCAGCTCACCCCCGATCAGCCGCAGCAGGAAGCGCTGTTCCTGTTCGGTCGCCCGGCCCAGCAGGGCGTGCGTGAGCCGCTTCCGCTCGGCCTGCGCGCCCTTGCCGCTCACCGCGGCGATGCGGCCGAGCGCCGCGTCGACCTCGGCCACGGTCAGGGACGGCCCGGGCGCCGGGGCGGGGCCGTCGCGCAGCGTGCTCCAGCCGACCCCGATCCGGCGCTGCGGCAGCCGGCCCGCGAGATACGGGATGACGACCGGCGCGTCGTCGGGCTCGGCGTCCCGGAACAGCCCCGCCAGCAGGGCGGTCTTCGCCGACCGCGCATTCGTCGCGGCGACCTCCTCGGAGACCCGTGCGAGCTCCGCCAGCAGCATGTACCCATGATGCGACCGCTCAGGACGCGGCGCCCTCCCGGCCGGCGCCGTCGCTGATGCGCAGCAGCAGGGCCACCATCAGCCAGTTGGCGACCAGCGACGACCCGCCCTTGGCCAGGAAGGGCAGGGCCTTGCCGGTCAGCGGGATCAGCCCCATGACACCGCCGGCCACCACGAACACCTGGAGGGCCAGCGCGGCCGCCAGCCCCACCGCCAGCAGCTTGCCGAAGGGGTCGCGCGAGCGCAGCGCCACGCTCATGCCGCGCTCGGCCAGCAGCGCGTACAGCATGAGCACCACCATGGTCCCGGCCAGCCCCAGCTCCTCCCCGACGGTGGTGAGGATGAAGTCGCTGCGGCCCGCGAAGCCGATCAGCTCCGGGTGGCCCCGGCCCAGTCCCGTACCGGTGAGGCCGCCGCTGCCGAAACCGAACAGGGCGTCCGCCAGCTGGCCGGAGACCAGCCCCTTGGGCCTGCGGTCCGCGGGCAGGAAGATGTCGAAGGGGTGCAGCCAGGCCACGATCCGGCCCTTGACGTGCGGCTCCAACGAACCCACGACCCCCGCGCCCAGCGCCGCCATCAGCAGGCCGCACACCACCCAGCCGGTGCGCTCGGTCGCGGCGTACAGCATGGCGACGAAGAGCCCGAAAAAGATCAGCGAGGTGCCCAGGTCGCGCTCGAGGACCAGCACCAGCAGGCTGAGCACCCACACCGCCAGGATCGGGCCCAGCTGTCTGCCCGGCGGCAGCCGGACCCCCAGCACCTTGCGGCCGGTCAGCGCGAGCGCGTTGCGGTGGATGACCAGGTAGCCGGCGAAGAACACGGCAATCATGATCTTGACGAATTCGCCGGGCTGGAGCGACAGCGGCCCGAGGAAGATCCACCGCTTGGCGCCGTAGGTGTCGCCCGGGAAGAACGCGGGCGCCATCAGGAGCACCAGGGCCACGGCCATCGTCACGTAGATGTACCGCTGGAGCCGCCGGTGGTCGCGCAGCAGCACCAGCACCCCGACGCAGACCGCCACCCCCATGACCGTCCACGTCAGCTGCCCGGGAGCGGTCGGGGACGAGTGGTAGCGGGCCCGGTAGGCGAAGTCGAGCCGGAACAGCAGCACCAGCCCGAGCGCCGAGAGCAGCACGGCCAGCGGCAGGATCACCGGATCCGCGTGCGGCGCCCAGCGGCGCACCGCCAGATGGGGCACCAGCGCCAGCGAGACCAGCGCCGCGACGAAGCCCGGCAGCCCCTCCGGGACCCGGCCCGTCACCGACAGTCCCGTGTAGACGTAGCCGGAGCAGCCGACGAGAACGGCGAGGGCGAGCAGCAGCGCCTCCCTGGCCCGCCGGCCCCGCACGATCTCCGCTTCCACCCCGTCATGATGACGCGCGGCACGCGGTGCGCGCGCGGATTCCCCTTCACTGTGGGTGACGTCGCGCACACTCATAGGGACCGCCGTAACCGGCCGTCGACGCGTCGAGTTGACGCCACGACGGCACCCGACACAGGACGGAGCAGTGGTACATCCATGAGCAAACGCCAGAAGGGCCGCAGGCACCGCCGGGTCAACCGCACCCCGCGCCCGGTCGGGTCCGCCCGGCCCCAGGGATCGCCCCAGCCCGCCGTCCGGATCCCGGCCCGGACCGTCCCCGGCCTCGGCCGGCACGAGGCCCGTACGTGGGACGGGCTGCTCGCCGTCGGCGCCGCCGGCGCGTCCGTCGAGGAGCTGTGCGCCTCCGTCGGCTACCAGGCACGCACCATCCTCAAGCACGTCAACGGACTCGCCGGCCACGGCCTGGCCGAGCTCCGCGGCGACCGCTGGTACGCCACCGCCGAGACACAGCCCGTGAGCCCGTGAGCCCGTGACCCGGACGGGGCCGGGGGAATCCCGCACACCCCCGGCCCGGCCGGTCCTCAGCCGAGCTGCCGGGCCCCGCCTCCCGCGTCCCTCCCGCGCGCCAGGGCGGCCAGCACCGCCTCATGACCCAGCAGCGCGTCCGCCGCGCCGTCCAGCGAGCGTGCGGCCGTCTCCGCGCGCTCGGCGTGCGACAGGATCCGCAGGCGCAGCTCCACGCCTTCCGCGCCGGGCAGGGTGACCGCCGCGGCGCTCACCCGCAGCCGCCCGGCCTCCTCCCGCAGCCGGTCCGCCTGTGCGCGCACCGTCCGCGACCAGGACGCACCCGATCCGCTCACCACACCACCCCCTTCGACAGCGGCGACGCCCACGGTGCGAACGCGTTGCCGACCCCCTCCAGCGCGGGGCCGAGCTCCGGATGGTGGCGCAGCAGGACGTCGCGCATGCTCGTGCGGTCGACCCACTCCAGGCCCTCCGCGGTGTAGACCTCGGGCCGGTAGTCCGTGGTGAAGAACCGGTCGCTCTTCAGCCGGCGCGACGCCATCAGCACGAACACCCGGAAGGCCGTGTCGCTGAACGCGAACCCCCGCGGCCTGGGCTCGGCGTACATGCCGACCATGGTGTCGACCCGGTCCAGCCGCCCGTCGTAGACCTCCCGCAGCTCGGCCGCCAGGACCTCGTCGCCGCCGGTCAGCTCCTCGAAGGTGGACACCGGCGGGCGGTGCAGCGCCGCACGGAAGGCGGTGTAGCGCGGAACGCCGCGCTCCCGGTCGCGCAGCACGTCCACCGTCCCGAGGTCCACGTGCTCCCCCGAGATCCGCAGCAGATCGCGCAGGCAGTCGGGGTGGTTGTGCAGGGTGACGGCACCGGGATGCATGGTGCCGAAGGAGTACAGCAGGTCCGCGAAGCCCCACTGCTCGACCGCCTTGCGGGTGGCCAGCGCCTGCAGCGGCTCGAAGTCCGTCCGCTCGATGAGCGCCCCCGTACGGTGCGAGCGGATCTCGTACTCGTCACGGATCAGCGGGTGCAGCCGGTAGGCGGAGACGAATTCCTCCGTCATCGAGTACGGGGCCGTGTGGTGGCGGGTCGGGGAGCCCGGGATGCCGAAGAGCATCTCGCCCTTGCCGAAGCGGCGTACCCGGCGGCGCAGCCGGGCGGGCAGCACGCCGTACCAGTTCATGTGCATCGCCGCCCGGGTGACCGGCTGGGCGATGGCGGCCGGCGTCCACTCCACCGTGTGGATCTTGGCCATGACCGCCGCGTTGACCAGCCGCGCGGTGTGGAACAGCCGCTCGTCGTCCCAGGTGGGGTGGACGGAGGCGATCCGGTCGCAGATCGCGTTGTGCTCCTTGGCGAAGAGCGTGTGCAGCAGCGACAGGCCTACCCAGTAGTTGTCGTTGAAGCCGGTCAGGTCGATGCCGGACAGCTCCTGCCGCCGCTCGTCGGGCAGCCGGCCGCCCACCAGGGCCAGCTTGCCGTGCTCCCCGGTGCGCAGCGACCGGCACCGCTCCTCGCTCGAACCGTAGATCTGCGAGCCGTCCCACCAGTGGGTGACGGTGTTCTCGTACGTGGGCGGGCGGCTGTTGCCGGTGTGCGCGACCGGGTCGGGGCGGCTGCGGCGCACCATCATGGGGCACTGCGGCCAGTCGTCGTCCTCGGCCGGCGGCACGTCGAAGGGCTGGTCGACGAGGTTGTCGCCGTGGCTGAACCAGCCGTGGTTCTGGAACTGGATCCAGGCCGCCGCCAGCATGTTGAGGCTCAGCGCCGGGCGGAAGCCGCCGTCGCGGGCCAGCAGCCGCCGGCTGACCTCGCGCGGACCGGGTGTGAACAGGCCCTTGTCCTCCGGGTCGGGGAACGTCTGCGGCAGCGGGCAGTTGCGGTCGAAGCGGGTGCCGGCCCGGCCCATGTCGGCGTCGTGGGGGTCGTAGCCGGAGCCGTCGTAACTGCGGTACGGCAGCAGCTCGGGCGTGGGCCTGCGCGGGCGCTCGCCGCCGGCCCCGTAGGTGTCGTACAGGTTGTGCGCGCGCAGCAGGTCGCGCTGCCGTTTGAGCTCCATCAGCGCCAGCGGGAAGGGCAGGGCGTGCCATTCGCGGCGCGGTCGCGGTGCCGGACTCAACGTGATCGCTCTCCAGTGGGACTCGTGGGATGTACGGACGGTCGTGGGATCAGCGGTCGTACAGGCGGAAGACGACGGTCTCCTCCACCCGGCCCCGGTAGCCGGCGAGCAGTGCGTCCACCCGGTCGCGGGCCTCGGGGACCACCTGGTCCAGGCTCTGCGCGTACACCCCGGCGCTGTGGCACTGCGGGAAGTCGTGTGAGCGGTCCACCCAGGTGATCTCCAGCCAGTCCGGCGGCACCGGGAAGACGGAGACCGGACTGCGACCCTCCAGATTGGGCACCACATCGTGCTCGTTGACGAGGCTGACGACGCGGGTCGCCGGGTCGAGGGGGCGTTTGAAGTCGATCGGCGAGCCGACGGCGACGACATGGGTGAGCCGCCAGCGCCGGTCGACCTCGGGCAGCTCGGCCAGGTTCATCGCGGTGATGCCGCCGAGGCTGTGCCCGACCAGGGCGAGCTCCGAGCCCTCCGGGACGGCCCGGGCCAGCGCCTTGCGCACGGCCCGGGTGTAGGGGGAGTCGTTGCGGCCCACCGCCGTGACCGCCCCGACCAGGTCCTGCGGGGTGCGGTTGCGGGGCCGCCCGAAGGCCATCCCGGGCAGCAGCACCAGATGGCGGTCGACGCCGTCCGGGCCCGTCACGCGCCGCACCAGCATCCGGCCGTCGGTGCCCAGGGCCGCGATGGCGCGCAGGTGGTCGGCGATGCCCCCGCCGTGCGCCGGCAGGTCCGCCGGTACCGCGTCCGGGGGCTCGGCCACCGCCCGGCCCGGGCCCCGGTCGAAGCGAGCCCAGGACCCGATCCGGGTGCCCAGCAGCGGATCGGCGTCGGCCCGGGTGCCGGTGACGATGTGCCAGGCCGCTTCGTCGTTGAACGGGTTCTCGTCCACCAGGGCGTTCCACGCCAGCACCTCGGTGAGCGAGGGCGCGAGCACCGCCAGCGCCCGCTCGGCGCCCAGATCCCGTACGTTCTGCCGGAAGACCCGCAGCGCGCGCAGCTGCCGGTCGGCCTCGACCGCCTCCAGCAGCCGCCGGACCGGGCCCTCCCGGTCGAACTCCGGATGCCGCACCGCGCACAGCCGCACCCGCAGCTTGAGCGAGGTGACCGCCACCGCGACCGCCAGGCTCTCGCGGCTGGTCAGCACCCCGCCCAGCCAGACGGCCCGGCCCACCGGACCGCCGTCCGCCGCCCACCCCAGCCCGGCCCGTGCGGTCAGGGCCCGGGTCAGGGAACCCAGGGCCCGGGCGCCGCTGCGCGGCGAGCGGGCCAGCGAGGCGGCCAGCAACGGATCCGTCGCGACGGCGGTGAGCACGCGGCCCGCGTCCCGGATCGCCCCCGCCGTCTCGCCGAGCGCCCGGGCCAGCGCCGACAGACCCGCCACGTCCACCCCGTCCGGAGCCGCCTCGTACGGCTCCGCGCAGGTACCGCTGCCGGTCGTCACGCCTCCTCCGGGATCCGGTAGGCGCGGTAGCCGATCCGCAGCCGGGTGGCATCGAAGCCGTACGGCAGCTTCCGACCGGGGCCCAGCCGCACGCCCGACACCGCGATCTCCCCGCCGCGCAGGAACTCCGCGACGAAGCCCGTCGCCAGCAGCAGCCCCAGCTCCATGCCGCTGCACTGCGCCTCGCCCCGGCTGAACGGGCTGACGGCCCAGTCCGCCTCCGCCGTGCCGTCCAGCCACTTCTCGGGCGCGAACCGGTGCGCGTGGTCCAGACGTTCACCGTCCCGGGCGTGGAAGGCCGCCGGCACCAGCACGTTCACGCCGCCGGGGGCCACGGACGACCGCCAGCGCGTCTCGGCCGTGGTGCGCCGCATCAGCGAGGGCACCGGCGTCCACAGCCGCACCGCCTCCTGCACGCACGCCCGCACGTACGGCATGGCCTCGAAGCCCGGCACCGTACGGGCGCCGTGCCCGCTGTCGGCCGCCGCGACCTCCCGGGCGGCACGCTCGTAGTGGCGCGGGTGCGTGGCCAGCAGGGCGAGCGCCTGCACCACCGCGGCGTGCACCGCGGCCAGCGCCATGAACCAGTGCGCGACCTGTGCCTCCGGCGCGGTCTCCGGGCCCCGGGGCGCGCTGCGGAACACCCCCGTCAGGCTGCGCGGATCGGCGTCGCACAGATATCTCGCCTGACGCTGCATCATCTTCCGCCGGGTCCGGCGGATCCGCCCGGAGCGCCGGCGGCGCGCACCCAGCCAGTTGGCCTCCAGCAGCAGCGCCTCCAGCAGCCGGGAGAACTCCTCGTCCCCGGCGGCCGCCTCGCCCAGGAAGCAGCGCCGCCCCATGCGCTCGATCCGCGCGCGGATCTCCTCCGGCGTCAGACCCGCCTCCGCCCGGGGCGCGAGCAACGCCCGGGCCTCCTCCCCGGCCACCCGCAGGAAGTGACCGGCGAGCCGGTGGACGGGCTCGCCCGCGTCCAGCACCGCGTCGTTGAAGGCCCGCCGCGCGGTGCGCTGCCGGCCGTGCGAGGTCACCAGCGCGTCGGGCTGCACACAGGCGAACCCGCTCACCTTCTCCCACGTGTCGACCGCGTACACCTCGACCGGCCCGGCCAGGACCTGCCGCGCGTCCTCGGCGTCCAGCACCAGCAGGGTGGGCCCGGCGGTGCCGCGCACGACGACCGGGCCGGGCCCGTGCCGGTGCCGCATCCGGCGCATCAGCTGTGCGGCGCGCCGGGGGGTGTCCAGCCGGGCCAGCGGCCGCGCGAGCCGCGGCCGCGGCCGGAAGATGCCCTTGAGATAGCTCGGCAGGAAGTAGGTGAGCAGGAGCCCCAGGTTCTCGCCGGACGAGGCGACGGGCAGCGAGCCGACCGGGAGGCCGTCGCCGTAGGCGCAGCCGGTGCCGAGGGTTTCGAGCGGCCGCCTCATGCCAGCACCTTCCCCGGGTTGAGCAGGCCCTCGGGATCGAGCAGCCGTTTGAGATCCCGGTGCAGCCGCAGGGCACGCGGGGAGAGCTCGCGGGCGAGCCAGTCCCGCTTGAGGGTGCCCACGCCGTGCTCGCCGGTGATGGTGCCGCCCAGCTCCAGACCGGCGGCCATGATGGCGTCGTACGCCTCCCGGGCGCGCCGCACGGCCGACGGGTCCGACCGGTCGAAGACGACGGTCGGATGCAGATTGCCGTCCCCGGCGTGGCCGACGGTCGAGATGTACAGGCCGTACTCCCCGGCGATCCGCTCGATCCGGTCGACCAGGGCCGCCAGCCGGGAGCGCGGCACGGCGACGTCCTCGATGAACGCCGTGACGTCGCCGGGCATCGTCACGGCCTGGGCGCTGAGCGCGGGCAGCACCAGCCGCCGGGCGTCCAGCACCTGCCGGGTCTCCTCCTCGCCGCTCGCCGCGGTCACGGCCAGGGCACCCGCCTCGCGGCACAGGCGCGCCATCTCCCGGACCGCCTCGGCGGCGTCGGGCGCGTCGCTCGCCGCGATGAGCGTGGCGGCCGCGTCCCCGGCCAGCAGGGGATGACCGAGGGCGGCGACCGCCCGCGTCGTCGTACGGTCCAGCAGCTCCAGCGCGGACGGGACGTGGCCCGCGCGGACGATCGCCCCGGCGGCCTCGCCCGCGTCGCTCGCCGAGGCGAACCGGGCGAGCAGCGCCAGGGCGGGCGGCCGGGGTGGGCGCAGGGCCAGCGTGGCCTCGACGATGACGCCGAGCGTGCCCTCCGACCCGACGAACAGCCGGGTGAGGTCGTAGCCGGCGACACCCTTGACCGTGCGCCGCCCGACCGTCAGCAGCTCGCCGTCGGCGAGGACGACCGTCAGCCCGAGCACGTAGTCGGCCGTGACGCCGTACTTCACGCAGCACAGGCCCCCGGCGCCGGTGGCGATGTTCCCGCCGATCGTGCAGCTCTCCCAGGAGGCGGGGTCCGGCGGATAGCACAGGCCGTGCCCGGCCACGGCGGCGGCGAGATCGGCCGTGACGACGCCCGGTTCGCAGCGGACCAGCCGGTTGGCCGCGTCGATCTCCAGGACGCGGTTCATCCGGACCATGGAGAGCACCACGCAGCCGTCCACGGCGTTGGCCGCCCCGGCGAGCCCGGTACGGGCGCCCTGCGGCACGACCGGCACGCCGTGCGCCCGGGCGGTGCGCATCACGTGCCGCACCTGGTCGACGGTCTCCGGGCGGACCACCACGGCGGGTCTGCCCGCCGCGCTGAAGGGAGCGGAATCCCTGCTGTGCCGGTCGAGTTCGGCGTCGTCGGTGCTCAGGGCAGCGGCGGGCAGGGCTTCGCTCAGGTCCGCGAGCAGCGGACTTCCGACGGATACGGTCATGGGCAGCTCCATGCGACGGACGTGCGAGCAGGCATGCGGAAGGAAGCGCCGGACAGGGGCGCGGACGGTGTGCGGCCTCAGAGGGACGGCGGAACCGTGGTGACGGGGGCCTCGATGAGCACCGGCCCGTTCCGGGCGGTGGTGGCCCCGGCCACCAGCTCGGCGAGGTGGCCGGGGTCCTTGGCCCGGTGCGCGGGCACCCCGTAACCCCGGGCCAGCGCGCACATGTCGATCCCGGGAAGGTCCAGGCCGGGCACGCCGGGGGTGTTCTCGAAGCGCCCGAACCACTTGAGGATCGCGTACTCCCGGTTCGCCGGGATCACGAAGGTCACCGGCACGTGATGGGCGGCGGCCGTCCACAGGGCGGTGATGGCGTACTGCGCGGAGCCGTCGCCGACGACCGCCACCACCGGCCGGTCCGGCCGGCCGAGCCCGGCGCCGACGGCCGCCGCCATACCGAAGCCCAGGCCGCCGCCGGTGGTCATGAGGAACGAGCCCGGCCGGCCGATCCGCACGTGCTCCCGGAAGAGCTGGAGGTTCGAGGGAGACTCGTTCACCCACAGCGTGCCGGCGGGCGCGGCGCGCGCGACCGCGGCCAGGGCGGCGGCCACCGGCATCGGTTCACCGGCCTCCTGTGGCCCGGCCGGGTCCGGTGCGGGTGCGGCGGGCGGCCGGCCCGGGACGGCGCCGGGGTCGCCCTTCTCCACCAGCTCGGTCAGCGCCTCCAGCGTCGGCCGCAGCCCCGCCACCAGGGCGTCGCCGACCGGGGCGCGGGCCGCCTCGCCGGGGTCGCTGGTGAGCAGCACCAGCTCGGCCCCCTCCGGCAGCAGCGGCCCCGGCACATAGGGGTAGTAGCGGAACACCGGCGCGCCCACCACCAGCACCAGGTCGTGCCCGGCGAGGGCCCGCGACAGCGGGGCGATGGCCGCCGGGAGCACCCCTCGGTAGAGCGGATGGTCCTCCGGGAAGCCGACCCGCCCCTCGACCGGCGACGCCCACACCGGCAGCGCCCGGCGCTCGGCGAGCGCCACCGCCGCCTCCCACGCGCCCTCCGCGTCCACCGAACCGCCCGTGACCAGCACCGGATTGGCGGCCTCCGACAGCCGCCGGGCCAGCTCCACCACGCACGGCCCGGCCGCCGCCGTGCGGCCCTCGACCCGCCGGCCCGCGGCCCGCCGGGCGGCCGCGGTCTCCGCCTCGTCGAGCTCCACGTCGAAGTCGTCCATCGGCAGCGACACGAACACCGGCCCGCGTGGCGCGCTCTCCGCCTCGTGGAAGGCCCGGGCCAGGGCGGCGGGCACGTCCTGCGCGCGCGGCGGCTCACAGGCCCACTTGACGGCGGGGCGCGGCAGCAGCGTGGCGTCCACGTTGGTCAGCAGCGCCTCCATGGTCATCATGGCCCGGACCTGCTGACCGGCCGTCACCACCAGCGGCGTGTGATTCGCGGCGGCGGTCACCAGCGCGCCCATCGCGTTGCCGACCCCGGGCGCGGTGTGCAGATTGACCAGCGCGGTGGAGCCGGTGGCCTGCGCGTATCCGTCGGCCGCCCCGACGACGACGGCCTCCTGCAACCCGAGGACGTACCGCAGGTCGGCGGGGAAGTCCCGGAGGAAGGGCAGCTCGGTGGAGCCGGGGTTGCCGAACACCGTCGTCACTCCGCGGGACCGCAACAGCTCAACGGTGGCCGCGCGTACGGTCGTCATGCCTCGCACCTCTCGGGTCGAAGGGCCGGGGGTGCCCGGTCGGGGAGGGGAGCATTGCCACTTCCCGACCGGCGAAGCCACGACGGCCGAGGATCACCCGATATTCATCCGAGCGGGTGAAAAGCCCAGGCCGGACGCCGTCCTTCCACTCCGATGGCCCTACCGTCGCCGCCATGCCTGACATGGATGAGATGATCCGACGGATTCGCCGGGACATGGACGCGGAGCTGCGCAAACGCGCCCGCCGGGCGCTCGGCGATCAAGCCGGCTGGACCGTCTCCGGGGACTCCGGGGAGGAGACGCGGGTGCCGAGCAGCCGGCTCGCCACGGACAGGAGTGCGAACCAGCAGCCGAGCGCCACCCACCCCCAGACACCGAGCGCCAGCAGGAACCCCATCAGCACCGGGCCCACGATGGTGACGACCGTGAACCCCAGGTTGAAGAACGCCAAGTAGCTGCCCTGCCGCTCGGCGGGCGTACGGGCCACGGCCAGCCCCCAGCTGCCAGAGGTGTGCCACAGCTCGCCCACCGTCAGCAGCACCACCAGACCCGCCAGCAGCACCCCCGCCGCCCAGCCCGGCAGCCCGTCGCTGAGCGGGGTCAGCAGGCAGACGGCCGCCAGGCACAGGCCCGCGCGCACCAGCATGCGGCGGGCCGTGGCCGGACGCTCCGAACCCCGGCTCATCCGCACCTGGAGCACCACCGTCAGCACGGTGTTGACCACCAGCAGCAGGGACGCCAGCCAGCGCGGCGCGTCCGTCCGCTGCACCAGCCACAGCGGCAGCCCGATGGACAGCACGAAGGCGTGCAGCGACAACGCCCCGTTGACCACGGTCAGCGCCACGAACCCCCGGTCCCGGGCCACGCCCTGCCGCCGCTCTCCGCCCTTGCGCCGCACCGCCGTGTCCGGCAGCCGCCGCGCCACCCAGGCCGTCACCGCGAACGCCAGGACCGTGCAGCCCAGGACGATCCGGTACGCGGCCGGCGTGCCGACCGCCGCGGCCGCCGCCGCGGGCAGCGCACCGAGGGCGTAACCGGCGTTGCGTAGCGCCCGCGTCGCGGCCAGGGCCGAGACCCGCTCCCGCTCGTCGGCCGCCATCTGCAGCACCATCGCCTGGGTCACCGGCCCGATCGCCCGGCTGATCAGCCCCGCCGCCGCGACCGTGACCACCGCGGTCGCGAAGTTCACCGCCAGCAGCACCGCGCAGAACGCGGCGGCCCGGTAGACGAAGAAGAGCACCAGCGCCCGCCGGGCGCCCAGCCGGTCGGCGAGCGCGCCCAGGGGCATCAGCCCGACCAGCGAGGCCACCCCGGAGACGGACAGCACCACACCCGTGTCGACCGTGCTCAGCCCCACGCCCTGGGTCAGATAGAGCGCGGAGAAGGCCAGGTACATGCCCAGGCCGACGGCGTCGATCGCCACCGCCACGTACAGCCGGCGCAGCGGACCTGTGGCCCGGAACGGGCGCACCGACTCCGCGACGGCGGCCCGCACACGCCCGGTGGTCCGCGTCCCGTCGCTCATCTCGGCTCCCCTCCCGGCGGGGTGGCTTCGGGTGGTGCTCATGCCGAACGCTCCTGGCGCTGACCCGCGCCCGGCGGGCCGAAGTCGAGCACGGCGCCGTTCCCGCCGCCGGCCGGCACCCGGACCTCGCTGGCCGGGGCCCGTACCCGGCTGCCCGCCGGCAGGTCGGTCAGGACGAGGGCGTGCGCGCCGACCAGACAGTCGTCGCCGACCGTCACCGGGCCGAGGACGGACGCGTTGGCGCCCACCACGACCCGGTCGCCGAGCGTGGGGTGGCGGCGCTCGCCCGGCGGCCGCCGGCGGTCCCGCCACCAGCCGACGGCACCGATCGTCACCTGGTGGTAGAGCGTCACGTCGTCCCCGATCACCGCGTCCTCGCCGATGACGACGGCCGCGCCGTGGTCGATGAACAGCCGCCGCCCGATGACCGCGCCCGGATGGATCTCCACGCCGCCGGACAGCACCCGCCCGGCCAGCGACAGCAGCCGCGCCGAGGCGCGGTGCCCCCGCCCGTACCAGCGGTGCGAGACGCGGTGCAGCCACAGCGCGGGCAGATGGGACGCGAGCAGGGCCTCATGGGTCCGCCGCACGGCCGGGTCGCGCTCCAGCACCACCCGAAGGTCCTCACGCAGCCGTCGCACGGCCTGCCGCCGGCCGCTCACGCCGCACTCCTGACGCCGGCGCCGGTGCCGGCCCGCATCGCGCGGGTGAACCGGACGAGCTGGTCGGCCATGGCCGTGCAGCGCGTGCGGATCGCGTCGGCCTCCGCCAGCGAGTGCCGCCCGGCGAAGTCCGATGCCACCGTGCACACCTGTTCGGGCACCGGCCAGCCGCCGAGCGCCTTGACGACCTGGCGCAGCTGCTCGACCGCGACGCTGGAGCCGCGTGGACCGCCGGCGTTGGCGGCCAGCCCGATGGCCTTGCCCTCGAAGGTGTCCTTCGGCAGCAGGTCGAGGGCGTCCTTCAGCACTCCCGAGTACCCGGCGTGATAGACGGGCGTGCCCAGGACGAGCGCGTCCGCGCCGCGCGCGGCCGCGATGAAGTCACGGGCGGCGGGCACCGGATGCGGCGCCTCGCTCCAGTAGGCGTCCGGATGGGAGCGCGGCAGCTCCAGCTCGCCCAGATCGGCGACCGTGACCTCGAAGCCGCGCTCCGCCAGCAGCACGCCGACGTGCCGGACCAGGGCGGAGGTGTGGGACCCCGGGCTGGGACTGCCCACGACGCACAGGGCCCGCATCAGCGCTCACCCCGCCCCGGCTCGTCGGCGTAGACGACCGACGTCTCCGCCTCGACGAACGCCAGGCGCTCGCGCACCTCGGCCTCGCTCGCGCCGGTCACCACGTAGGTGGCCAGCGCGCCGCCGGCCAGTCCGACCGGGGTGAAGCGGCTGCCGGGCACGGCCGCCAGCCGTCGCTCCACCAGCCATTCCGCGGGAATCGCGGCATCGTCGATCTCGGCGATCACGCCCTCCCGCCCGTAGCGCATGAAGAAGCCGGCGGCCGCGCCGCGCCGGGGGAACGTGGTGGTCGGGTCCTCGTCCATGGCCAGGCGCACCATGGCCTCGCTCAGATTGACGCCCGTGACGGCCTGCACCACCGGGATGATGCCGCCGCCCCCGGCCCGGCAGGCGACCTCGTTGAACAGCAGCCGGCCGTCCTCGCGTTCGAACGCCTCCAGGTGCAGCACGCTGTTCCCGACCCCGAACGCCTCGATCACCGCACGCGTCAGCTCGTCCGCGCGCGCCCGCACGTCCGGATCGTCCACGGTGACCGAGGACAGCGGCCGGCCGGTGGTGTGGGAGAGCGTGGAGGACAGGTACCGCGAGACCACGCAGGTGTGCACGGCACCGCGGCGGACCACGACGTCGATGTGAAGCATCGGCGCGTCGATGAACTCCTCCGCCTGATACCCGCTCAGATCCACCGATGGTTCGGCGTCCAGCGCGCGCAGCTCGTCCGCGTGCGCCACGACGTGCACGCCGCGCGACCCCGCGCCGTCGCGCGGCTTGAGGACGATGCGGCCGTACTTCTCCAGCAGCGGCAGCGCCTCCGCCGCCGACTCGACGGGCGCCCAGTCCGCCACCTCCAGACCGCCCCGCTCGGCCACCCGCTTCATCGCGGGCTTGTCGCGGAACGGCGTGATCGCGGCGACCGGCGGCCCGGCGGCGCCCAGCCGCTCCCGCAGGTGCGCCACCGGCAGCAGCAGGGCCTCGGTGAAGACCAGCACCCGGTCGAAGGCCCGGCGCCCGTGCACGGCCGCGGCCAGGGCATCGCGCAGCCCGTGGTCGCCGATGTCCAGGGCCAGCACCTCGGCGCACTCGCCGGGGCGGACCTGGTGGACCACCTCCGGGCGGGTGATCAGCGTGACGCGGTGGCGCTCCGGGTCCAGGGCCGGGGAGCCGTCCGGCAGCCGGTAGCGGTCGTAGCCCACGCGGTCGACGAAGAGCACGTGCTCCTTCTCCACCGGCTCCAGCTCGATCGCCAGCGCCTCCTCGACCGTCGCCGCGTTGGCCACCGCCCGGTCCGCGTCCTCGCCCGTGACCAGCAGGGACAGCAGGTGCGGGAACTTCCCCGGGTCCACCACCGTGCCGGCCGCGAAGCGCATGCTGATGTTGCCCAGGAAGCCGAACCGCCCGCGCAGCTCCGCCGGGTCCGCCACATGCGCGATCCGCATCGGCCGGTCCGGGCCCGGCACCGTCCGTACGCACACCGCGCCGCGCGGCCGTGCGCCCGTCGGGGCGGGCAGGCCGGCGGCGACACGCAGGATCGACGCGACGATGTCGTGGTCGGAGGCGGCCCGGAACATATTGCCCATGGGCCCGCCGAGCCGGGCGTTGACCTCGATGCAGCGCGGCCCGTCCGCCGTCAGCTTGACCTCGGTGTGCACCGCGCCGGTGCGCAGCCCCAGCGCGCGGATCGCCGCGCCCGCGTGCGCGGTGACCGAGGCGCACTGCCCGGCGTCGAGCGCGGAGGGATAGACGTGGCCCTCCTCGACGTAACCGTGCCGCATGGCCAGCTTGTCGACCACCCCCAGGTGGTGCACCTCGCCGTCCTGGACCAGGCTCTCGACGCTCACGTAGTCCGCGTACCGCTCGTCCGTGTGCCAGGCGCTGCCGACCAGCACCTCCTCCAGCAGGTAGAGGTCCTCCTTGACGAGGAAGGGCGAACGGTCGGCGGCGGCCACCGCGTCCCGGTAGGCCCGCTCCAGCTCCCGGGCCGAGGAGACCTTGCGCACCGACATGCTGGCGGCCCCGTACGCGGGCTTGAACACCGACGGGAAGCCGACGCTCTCCGCCGCCGCCGCGAGGTCCGCCTCCGTGCGGATGGCCGCGAACCGCATGTCGAGCACACCGGCGTCCCGTAACGCGACGCGCTGCGCCAGCTTGTTCTGCGCCGCCCGCACGGCCTCCGGCGGATTGCCCGGCAGGCCGAACTCGGCCGCCAGGTCCGCCTGCGGCTGGATGAGCAGCTCGGAGAAGGTGGCGATGCCGTCGAGCGGATACGTGCGGTGGATCTCCCGCGCCGCCGCGTACGCCTCCTGAAGGTCCGGGCAGTTGCGCCATACTCCGGTGAACCGTTCCTGCCACGCCTTGCGCACGGCCGAGACGTCGACCCGCCCCCAGGCCTGCACCTGCACGACGCTGAGCCGGGAGGTGACCGTCGCCGCCGAGTCCAGGGCGCCGGCCAGCGGCAGGCCGCCCGCCCCGGCGAGGATCAGGATGTGGGGTCGGTCCGCTGGGGTGTTCGGCATCAGACGCCTCCTTCGTGCGGTGAAGCTGCGGCTGCCGTCCGCGGGTCGCCCTCCCCGGGCGTCACCCGCAGCACGACCCGGTCCAGAGCGGCCCGTGCCGCCGCCGTGGCCTCGGCGGCGGACGCACCGGTGGCGATGAGGAAGCCCAGTCGTTCGGCGTTGACCCGGGCCGGGCGGACGTGTTCCCCGGGCTCGGCGTCCAGCAGCACCCGGGCCACGCCCGGCGCGCTGCGGGCGCCCTCCAGGTCGATCCCCGTCAGCACCCCGCTCTCCCGGGCGACCACGGCCCGGATGCAGGCGACCCCGCTGGTCGGCGCCGGCACCGGCGAGCCGCCCAGCGCCAGGTCGATCGCGTCGTGGTAGACATCGTGGCCGAGGACCAGATTCATCATCTCGGGCACGAACCCGCCCACCAGACGGCCGTTGACCTCGATGATCTGCGGCCCGTCGGGACCCAGCACCAGCTCGGTGTGCGTGTGCGAGCGGGTCACCCCGACGGCGTCCAGCGCCGCGCCCGTCACGGCCACCACGGCCTCCAGCTGCTCCGGCGACAGCTCGGCCGGGAAGCAGCCGCCCAGCTCCACCGGGTACGGCGGCGGCGCCAGCACCCGGTCCGTACAGCCGTAGAAGTGGTGCCGGCCGTCGACGGTGAGCATCTCGCAGCTCACCACCGGCCCCGGAACGTACCGCTCCACCAGAACCCGGCCGGCGCCGACGATCGAGCGCCCGTAGTCGCGCGCCTCGAAGGTCTGCTCCGCGATCCGCGCGACCTCGCCGGGGTAGTGCGCCACCCCGACGCCGAGCTTCCCGGACCCGTCGGTGGGCTTGACCACCACCGGGTAGCCCAGCTCGCCGGCGGCGGCCACCGCCTCCTCGGCGGTCAGGGCGAGCCGGAAGTCCGGCTGCGGCACGCCCGCCTTCTCCAGCAGCGTCCGCACGGTGTGCTTGTCCCGCAGCCGCACCGACGTGCCCGGCGGCTCGTAGGGCACGCCCAGCCGCGCCGCGGCCTCCGCCGTGCAGCGCAGATGCGGCTCGCTCAGGGTGAGGACGCCGTCCACCGGGTGGTCGCGGTGCAGCGCCTCCAGCGCCGCGCCCAGCGCCTCGGCGTCACCCGTGGTGATCCCCTCCAGTACGCGGGTGGCGTGCGCCAGGTCCGCTCCGGCGCCCTCGGAACGCAGATACGGCCGCACGGAATGGGCCACCAGCGTCACCTCGTGGCCGAGCGCGACGGCCTCCCGGAGCAGCCCGAAACCGGCGGTCAGCCGCGACTCGACCAGGACCAGGTGCGCCATCTCAGCCCTCCCCGCGCCGGGCGAGGACCAGCAGGTACGTCCACTCCGGCCGTTCCCGGGGCACGCGGCGCTGCGCGATGACCGCGAACCCGGCGTCCGCCAGCATCGCCTCGGCCTCCGCGGTGGTGAACTCCCGCGACAGCCGGCCGTCGCCGGCCGTGTGCAGCACGCCCTCGGTGTCGGTCTCGGCCCGTGCGAACAGGCTCACCGCCAGCAGCCCGCCGGGCCGCAGCCGGCCGTGCAGGGCGGCGAGGTAGCCGGGGTGGTCCTCGGGGAGCTGATGGTGCAGCACACCGTTGTCCAGCACGGCGTCGAAGACGTCGAGCGCGCCGCCCTCGGCCAGTTCCCGCACGTCCCCGGCGGCGAAGCGGACGCGCTCGCCCCAGCGGGCCGCCGCCCGCTCCCACTCGGGGAGCCGCACCAGGTCCACGGCGGTGACGCGGTGGCCCGCGGTCAGCAGTACCTCGGTGTCCCGCAGCCGCCCGGCGCCGATGTCCAGGACATGGCTGCCGGGCTCGATCCGGGTGCCCAGCAGTTCGACGAGGTGGCGCATCGCGGGCTCGCCCGTCCAGGAGTCGCGGCCGCTGTCGTAGAGCGTCTCGAAGGAGCGGTGGAGCACCGCGCGGTAGTCGTCGGTGGCGCCGGTCGCGTCGGCGGCGGGGGGTGTGCCGGGGGCGGATGCCTGTGCGCGGTCCATGGCTGAGGTCATCGGTCTATGCGCTCCCATTCCTCCGGGGTCCCCGCGTCGGGGAAGACGGTCACGACGGTGGCGGAGGGCGGCAGGGCAGCGGCGATCTCCCGGGCGACCAGCCAGTTGGCCGCCGCGGAACTGCCGATGCGCACGCCCGTGCGGTCCCGGAACTCGGCCATGCCCGCCACGGCCTCGGGGTAGGTGATGGTGTGGTGGTCGATCTCGTCGTCGTGCAGGGTGACGAAGGGCTGCCGGACGCCGTCGCCCATGCCGCCCGAACCCCCGTACTTGGGCAGTCCGTTGGGCGGCTGCTCGCTGCCGTAGGGGAGTTCGCCCGGGGTCACGCCCACCGCCCGCACGTCCGGGTGGGCGGCGCGCAGGGCGCGCAGCACGCCGATCAGGGTGCCGCCGGTGCCGATCGAGGCGACCCAGGCGGCGGGCTTACGCCCCTTCAGCCCGTCGACGATCTCGGCGCCGGTGGACCGCTCGTGGAAGAACAGATTGGCCGTGTTGCGGTGCTGGTAGAGCAGCGTCCACTCGGGCTCCCGCCGGGCGGTCTCCACGGCCGCGCGGACGACCCCGAGGAAGCCGAGCTCCTTGTCGATCAGGTCGACGCGGGCGCCGCGCGCGGCCAGGGTGTCCAGCAGGCTGCCGGGGCTGGCCGAGGAGAGCATGAAGCGCGCCGCGATCCCCAGGTCCGCGCAGAGCCCCGAGAGGGCGAGCGCGAGATTGCCCCCCGAGTACTCCAGGAGCCGGAGCTCCGTCAGCGGCCGGTCGCCGTGCGCCTGTAGGGCGCTGCCGAGCAGGGCGTAGGCCACCCGGTCCTTGATCGATCCCGCCGGGTTGTGCCATTCGCACTTGGCGAGCACCTCGGCGCCGCCGTCCGGGCCCGGCACGGGGACCAGTGGCGTGGAGCCGAGCCGGCTGCCGAAGTCGCCGTAGGCGGGGTGCGCCCGCTCCAGTGCCGCGTAGTCCACGGAGTCCACGGCGTCGACGGCCACTGCCCGGGGCAGCGCGTAGGGCGTCTCCAGCGGCACGAGGGGGGTGTGCGGGCGGTCGCCGAGGGGGTCTGCTCCGCCTCCGGTGGACGA
Source organism: Streptomyces sp. NPDC049577 (assembly GCF_040675635.1). Lineage (NCBI taxonomy): Bacteria > Bacillati > Actinomycetota > Actinomycetes > Kitasatosporales > Streptomycetaceae > Streptomyces > Streptomyces sp. NPDC049577. The sequence continues at coordinate 1,335 of NZ_JBFAPH010000061.1, read as the reverse complement.
GTGGTGAATGACGGTGGCATCCGCCATGGCGGTAGCGCTCCCTCGACGAAGTGAGCAGCCTTGCCGGCGAACGCTGCCGAGTGGCCGGCCGACTGCGGGTCACCCGAGCATGCGTCGGGGGCACGGGGCCGACCAACGGCGGACGGCGCACTACGTCACCTCACGGCCGCACGTCACGGCTCCGCCGCCCGGGGCAGCGGGCGGCGGAGCGTGGGGAAGCGGTTCGGCGGACGGGGCGGTGTCGCGCTGGTGCCCCGGAGGGGCCGGCGCTCAGCCCCGGGTGCGGGACCTCCTGGTGACGCCCATGCCGGCCAGGGCCAGCGCGGCGAGGCAGCACACCACGCCGACGATGATGTTGCTGACGACGGCCCGGGTGACGAAGGCGTGCCCGGCCACGACGAACGGAGAGATGATCGTCCAGACGCCTACGCACAGGGCGGCCCAGCTGTTGGCGTGCGTACGTTCGTAGGCGTTGGTGAAGCCACCGGCCAGACAGGCGAAGGCGATACCGGTGATCAGGTTGGTCACCGCCAGTGTGGTCGCGCCGTAGAAGCCCACGATCCACGGTGAAGCGGCCAGATAGACGCCGCACACCAGGGCGAGCGCCTCGACGGCCTGTGCGCTGGGGGCCGCGGTCGTCTCCTCGGAGTGGGCGCGGAGCGCCAGGATGTCCGGGTGCTGGTCGATGCGGGGCGACGTAGGGGCGGTCACGTCAGCCACCTTCTTTCCATGTGGAGACCAGAAGGACCTGGGTTTTATTTTAACCCAATTCCCCCTGCTTTCACCCTGTTAGCGGAATATGACATGCCTGCGTACCGAGGCGTTCGGCGGGGAAGGCATTCCGTTCCAGGAACACGGAAGCGGGGGAGGAGCGACTGCCATGGAAGAGAGCACACAGACGGAGGACCGCGCCGACGGAGCGGACCTCGGCCCCTCGGAGAACGCGATCCGTCCGCGCTCGGTCGCGCTCGGCGACGGCCGGACGGCAGCCGTCCCGGCCGACGAGGACGACACGGACCCCGAACCGCACATCGTCCGGGGCCTGGACTGACACGACCTGACACGGAACGTTCCCCGGGCGGAAACGTCCCCGTGGCCGTCGGCACCCGGGGGGTGCCGACAACTACTCCATGCGGGTCGTCATCGTCACCGAATCGTTTCCGCCGGACGTGAACGGCGTCGCGCACTGCGCCTGGCAGACCGCCGCGCACCTCGTACGGCGCGGCCACGAGCCGCTCGCCAAACGGGGTGCGCCACGGCGCGGCCGGCTCCGCCCCAAGAGAAATCGTCACTCTGACGAAATCCGGGGTAGCATCGTTCCCATGAACTCAGCGG